>PNLC01000148.1 GCA_013822885.1 Bradyrhizobium sp. | reverse complement strand
AAGGCCATTCTGCTCGGAATCATCGAGTTCTCACCCTATCTGTTCGATCTGATCCGCGCGGACGCCGCGCGGCTGGCCCGGTTGCTGGCGTGCGACCCGGAACAGCATCTCGACGCGCTGATCGAAAAGACCTCGGGCGACGTGCTGGCCGCTGCGGGCGAGGGCGACGTCATGCATCTGCTTCGCCGATTGAAGTCGGAAGCCGCGCTTCTGATCGCGCTGTGCGACATCGGCGGCGTCTGGCCGGTGATGCGGGTGACGGCGGCGTTGACCGATCTTGCGACCGTCTCCGTGCAGACGGCGCTGCGCTTCCTGTTGCGCCAGGAGGTCGCGCGGGGCCGGATGACGGCGGCCAATGACGACAGGCCGGAGGAGGGCTCCGGCCTGATCGTGCTGGCCATGGGCAAGATGGGCGCGGGCGAGCTGAACTATTCCAGTGACATCGATCTCATCGTGTTTTTCGATCCCACGGCTACTTCACTGGTCGCCGACATCGAGCCGGCGCCGTTCTTCGTGCGCGTGACGCAGGCGCTCGCGCGCCTGCTGCAGCAACGCTCGGGTGAGGGTTACGTGTTTCGCGTCGACCTGCGCCTGCGGCCCGATCCGGCCTCTACGCAGGTGGCGATTTCGACCGACGCGGCGCTGCACTATTACGAGCGGGAAGGGCGCACCTGGGAACGCGCGGCGATGATCAAGGCACGTCCGTGTGCCGGCGACGCCAGGGCGGGCGAGGCGCTGGTCGCCGAACTCGCGCCCTTCGTCTGGCGCAAGCATCTGGATTTTGCGGCACTGGCCGATGTCCACGACATGAAGCGGCAGATGCAGACCTATCGCGGCCAGAGCGAGATTGCGGTCGAGGGCCACAACGTCAAGGTCGGCCGCGGCGGCATCCGCGAGATCGAGTTTTTCGCGCAGACGCAGCAACTGATCGCCGGCGGACGTCATCCCGAGTTGCGGGTGCGTCCCACGCTGCAGGCGCTGCAGGTTCTGGCGACCAGCAACTGGATCACCTTCCAGGCGCGCGACGAATTGACCGAAGCCTACGATTTTCTCCGTCGGGTCGAGCATCGGCTGCAGATGATCGCGGACGAGCAGACCCACGCGTTGCCCGACGACGCCGAAGCCATCGAGCGTTTCGCAAATTTCTTCGGCTATGAGAGTCGGGCGGTCTTCGCCAAGGATTTGCTTGGCCATCTGAACATCGTGCAGGGGCACTACAGCAAGCTGTTCGAGAGCGATCCGACCGGCTCGGAAAAATTGCCACAGTTCAATTACGGCGGTGGACCCGATGACCCGCGGTTGCTCGAACACCTGGCGACGCTCGGCTTCAAGAAGCCGGTCATGGTGGCAGGGACGCTGCAGCTCTGGGTCGAAGGCAATTACCGTGCGCTCCGCAACGAGGCGACCAAGGCAGCGTTCATCGAATTCATTCCCGGCCTGATCGACGGCATCGCGCATGCCGAAGACCCGGATGATGCCGTCACCGCGTTCGATCGTTTTCTCGGCGCATTGCAGCGGGGTGGGCGGCTGATTTCGCTCTTGCGGGAGAACCGGGATCTCGTCGCGCTGGTGGCGCTAATTCTGGGGGCCGCGCCGCGGCTAGGCGACATGCTGGCGCGCCAGCCGCAGATCATGGACGGGCTGATCGATCCGCGTTTCTTCGGCGCCATGCCGGACCAGAAGGAACTGTCCGCGCGCCTTGCGGCGACGCTGAAGGACGCCAGTTCCTACGAAGATTTCCTCGATCGCCTGCGCCTGTTCGGGCAAGAGAGCCTGTTCCTGATAGGCACGCGGATTCTCTCCGGCACGGTCTCCGCCCAGCAGGCCAGCGTGGCCTTTGCCGACGTCGCCGAGGGCATCGTGCACACCGTGCACGGCCTCGTCACCGAGCAGTTCGCGGCCCAATATGGCCGCATCAAGGGGCAGGAGACCGCGATCCTGGCGATGGGCCGGCTCGGCAGCCGCGAGATGACGGCATCCTCCGACCTCGATCTGATCCTGCTTTATGACTTCGACCACGACAGCCCCGACTCGGACGGCGAACGGTCGCTGCACGGCGCGCAGTATTTTGCGCGGCTGACCCAGCGGCTGATCTCGGCGTTCACGACGCGGACCAATTACGGCGTGCTCTACGCCGTCGACATGCGGCTTCGGCCGTCGGGCCGCGCCGGCCCGGTGGCGTCGCGGATCGATTCCTTTGCCGATTACCAGGAGCGCGAAGCCTGGACCTGGGAGCACATGGCGCTGACGCGGGCGCGGGTGATCTCGGCCTCGCCGGCGTTCAGGAAAAAGATCGAGGATGTCATTGCGAGCGTGCTGACGCGCCCGCGCGATCCCGCCGGCACGGCGCATGACGTCGCCGACATGCGCCGGGCAATCGCGCTGGAGAAGGGCGAGGATGATATCTGGGACCTCAAGCTCGCCGCCGGCGGTCTGGTCGATATCGATTTCATCGCACAGTATCTGCAGCTCGTTCATGCCTCGACCAAGCCAGAAATCCTCAGCGTCTCCACGCTGCAGGTGCTCGACAACGGCGCGCGTCTCGGCGTGCTGCCGCAAGCGGATGCCGAGATCCTGCGCTCGGCAACGCGGCTCTATCACGATCTGACGCAGATCATCAGGCTGTGCGTCACCGACAAGTTCAACCCGGAAACCTCGGGCGAGAATTTGCTGCGCGTGATGGCCCGCGCCGGCGACACGCCTGACTTTTCGACCCTGGAGGCGCGGGTGCGCGAGACCGAGGCCGAGGTGCGGCGGGTGTTCCGGGCGTTGGTCGGCGGGGAATAGGCGCGAGCACAATTCAGCGTTACAACGTCCGCGCCGCGTTACCCTTGAACAGGATCGGACCGGTCGGCCGCCCGATGGGAGAACCGCCTTCCGGCTCCAGCGTGATCTCGAACAACTGATTCTGCACGGTCTCCGGCAACGACTCCAGATTCAGCTGCAGCGTGCGCGACTGACCGGTGAGGCCGATCGATTTCGGACCAACGGCGCGATCCCACAGCGTCCAGACCTGCAGCGTGCGGCCTGGGGGAACCTCGATCGGACGTAGCGGGACAAGTTCGACCCGGCCGTTCGCAAATGCGTTGACGATGGCGCCGGCCTCCCTCGTCGTGTCGTTCACCAGCACGGCGACATAGACCGGCTTGCTCTGCGCCAGCGCTATCAGGTCGTTGCGAAGGTGGCGCGACGTCGTCAATGCGCCGACCATGATCGTCGCAAATAACAGCGCGGCAAGCGCGCCTCCAATCCCGGCGAAGCGCCAGAACTTGATATCGTCCCAGATTGTAGCCCCGCGCAGCGCGGCGCGCGCGGAGGGCAGGGCATCGATCGGCGCAATTTTTGTCGCATCGGCAATCCGCTGCCACAGCGCCGGGCTGGGCGCTGTTTCCTCGGCGGTGGAATCGAGGTCCGCAAGCCGTTCCCGCCACGCGCTGACAGCCCGGGCAAAGCCGCCGTCAGTCTCGATCCGCCGCTCGGCCGCCGCGTGCTCCGCGTCATCCAGCAGGCCCATCACAAAATCGGCGGCCATTACGTCATCGGCATCGGTGTCGGGCTGGTTCATCCCATGCACTCCTGCAGCGCAAACAGGCTGCGGCGTACCCAGCTCTTGACCGTGCCGAGCGGAACCCTCAGTCGTCCCGCAAGCTCACCGTGGCTCATCCCGTGAACATAGGCCAGGACCACGACATCGCGGCGCGGGCGGTCGATCTGCTCCAGGCATCGGCGCAGCGCGCTGGTCTCCGGCAGCCGCGACAGTGTAACTTCGCAGTCGAGATCCTCTGCTCCTTCGCTGGATGAATCATAACGGTGTTCGTTGCGATGAATGCTCAGGGCGCGGTTGCGCACCACCGCATAGAGCCAGCCGCGCGCGCTGCCGCGATGGGCGTCGAACCCGGCCGCGCCGCGCCAGATCCGAATGAAAGCATCGTGGACGGCTTCTTCCGCCAGATCCTGCCGAAACAGGATGCGGCGCGCGACGCCGATCATGCGTGGCGCCTCGCTGTTGTAGATCACCTGCAGCGCTGCACGGTCGCCGGCCGCACAACGGGCCAATGCGGCGGCGAGCTGTGACTCGCGCTCCTGATCGGACAGGGCGGGGTCGCGCAAACCAGCCGTGATCGTGCCATTTCCGGTCATATCTATGCCCTTGCATAGTTGCTCTACCATTGCGGTGCGGCATTTGGATGCACAGCCGGAAATATTTTTTCAGCACGCTGCATCCGTTTCGCCATGCCGCCGGTACCCGCTGTGTCGGTCCCGAGAGGATCGTCGCTACACAGGGAGCTTCACCATGAATTTTCGTTCGATTTTCGCCGCTTCGGCGGCACTATTGCTGTCGTCGGCCGCCGCCAACGCCGCGCAGGTCGCCGCGCTGGTCGGTGGTGACACCATCGCTATGGTCGATACCGCGCAGAAGAAGGCGACCGGCTCGGTCAAGGTCACCGGTATTTCCGGCGCGCTGGTCGGCATCGACGTGCGTCCGGCCGACGGCATGCTCTATGGGCTGGTCGATGATGGAACCGTCGTGACCATTGCGGCGGACGGCAAGGCCACGATGAAGTCCAAGCTCGACACCATGCTCGCCAAGGGCGTGGCCGCTACGGTCGATTTCAACCCGGTGGCAGACCGCCTGCGCGTGATGGGCGCCGATGGAATGAACCTGCGCGCGAATGTCGATGACGGCAAGGTGACAAAGGACGGCAACCACAAATATGCCGAGAGCGACATGCACAAGGGCGAGAAGCCGAACATCGTCGCCGGCGCCTATACCAATTCGGTGAAGGGCGCCAAGGAGACGGCGTTGTTCAACATCGATGCGACCATTGGCGGACTGATCAAGCAGGCGCCGCCGAATGACGGCGTGCTCGGCGCGATCGGCAAGCTCGGCATCAAGGCGGATGGCGCGGCGTTCGACATCTGGTCCGACGGCGCCGGCAAGAACGAAGCCTGGCTGATGGCGGGCGGCACGCTCTACAGCATCGATCTCGCCACCGGAAAAGCGACCGAGGCCGCAAAGATCACCGGCGTCAGCGGCACGGTGAAAGATATCGCGATCATGGGAATGTAGATTCCTGAAGCACGACAGGTTGGCGCGAAGTCGCTCACTTCTCCCTCGCCCCCGCTCTTGCGGGGGCGAGACGGGCGAAGCTCGCTCTTGGAGGGGTCCCGACCGGATGCATAATGTCCAACTCGGCGATGCGGCGGTCAATCTCACCGATCACGCGCTTCGAGAACGGCCCGAGGTGCAGGTACAGCGCCATCAGCATCGCGATGTAACGCAGCGCGCCTGGATTGGTCCTGGCAACCTCGACGAAGGTCGCCCAGAATGGCTCGCGAGCCTCCGGTAGGGCTCGCATGATCTTGTGTACGCTGTCGATGCCGCCAAGTCTCTTGCGCACGTCGCCATCTGGCAGGTCGCGGCGGCGGTCGGAGCGGTCGAGCATGACGGCAAGCCGTGACAGCCGTCCCGCGTATGCCGTTGGGCAGAAGACGTGCCCGAGCACAGCCTTGTAATCCACGAGGATGTCACGAAGCGGACGGCTGGTGTCGAAATTGCATCCAAGCGTGCATTGGTCACCCGTCTGATCTACCTTCATCAGGTCATGGCCGTTGTGCAGGCGGCCTTCCTTGGCCAGCCGCCGCGTCAGCTGTGTACCAGGCAGCGCATAGAGTAATCCAACCATGCAGACCGGAATGTTTGTCTCCTCGATGAAGTCGATCATCGCCTGTCCCATCGAAGCCTTCTCGGTATCGAACCCGACGATGAATCCGGCGGTAACGAACATGCCGTAGCCGTAAATCTTGTGGACGCACTCCGCGATGTTGCGCCTGGTGTTCTGCTTCTTCTTCATCTGCACGAGCGCCGCTGGATCCGGGCTCTCGATGCCGACGAAAATCGCGAAGAAGTTTGCGTCCTTCATCGCCTGCAACAGATCGTCATCATCCGCGATATTGATCGAGGCTTCGGTCGAGAACTCGAACGGATAGTCGCGCTCTTCCAGCCAGGCTTTGAGCCGCGGCAGGAGCGTGCGAAGGTTTTTCTTGTTGCCGATGAAATTGTCATCGACGAAATCGACATGCCCGCGATAGCCGTGATCGTAGAGCGCCTGAAGCTCGGCGAGAATCTGATCGTTGGTCTTGGTACGCGGCACGCGACCATATAGCTCGATAATATCGCAGAACTCGCAGGTGAACGGGCAGCCACGCGAATATTGCACGCCGATGAAGAGATAGTGATCGAACTTGATCAGATCGTAGCGGGGCATCGGGCTTAGCGTGACGTCGATCTTGAATTTCTCGGCGATGAACACGCCCTTGCGCTCGCCTCTTTCCCAGGCGGCGATGAAGTGCTGGATGACTTGCTCGGCCTCGCCGATCACCTGGAAGTCCGCGTCCGCGTAAAGATGCGGGCTGGAGGACACGTCAGGTCCACCAACGCATACTGGCTTGCCGTGCAGGTGGGCGAGATCGATCAAGTGGATGAAATCGGGCTGCTGGTTGAGCATGCCGCCGATCATCACGAGATCGGCCCAGTCGAGGTCCGCGTCCGTCAAGGGTTCGGTGTTACGGTTGACGAGACGAACGTCCCAATGCTTCGGCAGCATGGCGGCGACCGTGATCAGGCCGAGCGGCGCGGCCGGATACTTCGCGCCGACCAGTTCGCAGGCTTCCGTGTAGTTCCAGAACGAGTTCGGAATGAACTTCGGATAGACCATCAGGACACGGCAAAGAATCGTCATGCACCTCCCCGTAGCTTTGGGGGAAGGGTGTCACGCAGTTTGTCGGGACTCAAGGGGGCGTTTCGAGCAAACAGGAGTTCCATTGCCGGAAGCGATCGACCGATCCATGCGATCATCTCGACGCGTTCACGCCAGTGTTCGGCGGCGAATTACCGCCGCGTGCTCAGTGTCTTTCGGGTTCCGCGTTCGGGTGCGTCGTGGCGCCAATTGCCGGCTTACGCCTGCTTCAGCGTCTCGAGGGCGTCGCGGACGTTGGGGTCGAGCCCGGCACCACCGCTATCGAGATGCGCAAAGATCGCCTTGCGCATCCGCGGGTCCCAGAACTTCCTGATGTGGTCGGCAATGCCGGAAACGGCCTTGTCATGACCCTGGCTCTGAAAGAACTTGCCGATCTGGTTGGCCATGTAGATCAAGCGGTCAGGCGACATGGACGGCTCCGGCAACGGCAGTAGTTTGTGTGGACGCAATCCGCGCTGGATGCGTGAAAATTTCAAAACCGTCGGAGCGGGCGATGGCGGCGAGCGTGATGCCGGCGGCATCCGCGGTGCGGACCGCCAGCGCGGTTGGCGCCGATAGCGCGACCATCAGCGGCGCGCCGATCGCAGCAGTCTTCTGCACCATCTCGACCGAGACGCGGCTGGTCAGCAGCACCATGCTGTCGGCGGCCGAGGCGCTTGATTGCGCCAGCGCGCCGGCAAGCTTGTCGAGCGCGTTGTGGCGGCCGATATCCTCGCGCAACGCGACGATGCCGCGCGATGGCACCCACAATGCGGCGGCGTGCACCGCGCGGGTCTCGACATTGAGCGCCTGCAGCGGCGCCATGATCGCTATCGCCGCCATGATCTCGCGCGGCGAAAAGCGCGCGCCGCTCGTCACGACTGCGGCGGGTCGTACGGCTTCTGCGATCGAATCGATCCCGCAGATGCCGCACCCGGTAGGCCCGGCGATATGCCGCCTGCGTTCGTTGACGCGTTCGGCCTGCGCTGGCGCCAGCCACATGCGCAATTCGATGCCGTCGTCGAGTTCCACGATATCGAGCGATTCCACCTCGTCGGCGGAATGCACGATGCCTTCGCTGAGGCTGAAGCCGATCGCAAAGTCCCGCAGGTCTTCCGGCGTCCCCATCATCACGGCGTAGGTGCCGCCATTATAGGTCAGCGCAATGGCGGTCTCCTCCGGAATCAGGGCGCGTGCCTTCGCCGAGATGGCCGTCGCGCCAGACCTGCCGATCGGCGGTGTAGACCGGACGGGGCATGCCTTACTCCGCAGCTTCGGCCGGCGCGATGCGGCGGGAGTGGCGGGCCTGCTTGTCATAGGCCTTCTGCCAATCGGACGGTCCGTTCGACGGCGAGATCTGCACCGCGGTGACCTTGTATTCCGGGCAGTTGGTGGCCCAGTCCGAAAAGTCCGTGGTGATGACGTTGGCCTGCGTGTCCGGGTGGTGGAACGTGGTGTAGACCACGCCCGGTGCCACGCGATCGGTGATTTCGGCTCGGAGCGTGGTTTCGCCGGCGCGGCTCGCCAGCCGCACCCAGTCGCCGTCGCGGACGCCGCGCTGCTCGGCGTCGTGGGGGTGGATCTCGAGCAAGTCTTCAGCATGCCAGACCACGTTTTCCGTACGCCTTGTTTGTGCGCCTACATTGTACTGGCTGAGGATGCGCCCCGTCGTTAGCAGCAGCGGATAGCGTGGACCGGTGCGCTCGTCGGTCGCGACATATTCGGTGATGATGAACTTGCCCTTGCCGCGGACGAAGCCGCCGATATGCATCATCGGCGTGCCCTCGGGCGCCTTCTCGTTGCAGGGCCACTGCACCGAGCCGAGTTCCTCCAGCCTGGCGTAGGAAACGCCGGCGAAGGTCGGTGTCAGCGCCGCGATCTCGTCCATGATTTCGGACGGATGGTTGTAGCTCATCTCGAAACCCATCGCCCTGGCGAGACGGATGGTGACTTCCCAGTCGGCGAGACCGTTGCGTGGCGTCATCACCTTGCGGACGCGCTGGATCCGGCGCTCGGCGTTGGTGAAGGTGCCGTCCTTTTCCAGGAAGGTCGA
>PNLC01000147.1 GCA_013822885.1 Bradyrhizobium sp. | reverse complement strand
GGGCGCGCCACCGGCTTGCGCATGAACGCATCGAAGGTCTGCTCGACCCGGCTTCCGAAGATCCTGTCCGGCTCGCGGCCGGGGTCCTGGAATTGCACGATGTACATCTTGTCGCCGAAACGCTGGCGAAACAGCTCGATGGGATCCGCCGGCGCGCGATCCCAATGCGGTGTGTTGACGCCGACGACGCCGGCAACGCGTGACGGATGCCGCAGCGGCATCTGCCAGACGATGAAGCCGCCCCAGTCGTGGCCGACGAAGATCGCCTTGTCGATCTTGAGATGGTCGAGCAGGCCTACGAGGTCGCCGGTCAGATGCTCCATGTCGTAGTCCTCGACCGGCTCGGGCCGGTCGGTGGCGCCATAGCCGCGCTGGTCCGGCGCAATCACCCGGATGCCCGCCGCGCTCAAGGCCTTTATCTGGTGACGCCAGGAGAACGCGAGTTCCGGCCAGCCGTGGCACAGGACGACCGGCGGCTTGTCGGAGGCCGGCCCGGCCTCGTAATAGCCCATGCGAATACCGTTCACCTCGGCGAACTGGAGCGGCGGCATTTCAATCATCGTCAAAACCCTATTCAGCGGCGCTGGTCATGCTCGGCGGCGGTGCGAACGCCGCCTGCAGCGCTTCAAATTCCACCGGCAGCATGTCGCACATAACCTGGACGTGGGGAATGATGTTGGCACCGGCGATGAAGCCGAAATCAAGCTGGTCGCGGTAACTCTGCACGGTGATGTTGAGCGCAATCCCGTGGGTCGAGATCGACACCGGGAAGATGTGCAGCAATTCCGCCCCCGCCGCATACAGCGTCTGCCGCGGCCCCGGCACGTTGGACACCGTGATGTTGGCGGACGGCGGCAACACGTTCGACAGGTCCGAGCGGCTGTAGAGCAGCGCCAGGATCTGCACCATGATCGGCGCGCCGAGCATCGAGATATTGGAGACCTGCGGCATGAAAGCCCGCAACGGATGCGACATCTCCTTCGACTTGGTCGATTGCGCGATGATCGCCTCAAGCCGCTCCTTGGGGTTTTCGATGTTGGTGGCGATCGAGCAGATCATGCCGAACACCTGGTTGTTGGCCTCGGTGTTGCCCTCCTCGCGCAGCGAGATCGGCACCGCGGCCGTCATCGCCTTGGCGGGCAACGCACCCCGCTCCAGCAGATAGCGCCGCACCACGCCCGAGGATAGGGCCAGCACCACGTCGTTGAGCTTACCGCTGGACGCCTTGGCGACCGCCTTGGCCCGCGACAGCGAAATCGAGGTGCCGGCGAAACTGCGCTCCGACGAAATCGCCTTGTTCAGAATCGTCGGCGGCGAAACCATGCTGGCGATGCTGTCGCGCGACTTCGGGTCGGAGATCTTGCCGACGACGTCGGAGACGCTTTTGAGCATCGCCGGAATGCTGCCGGCGAATTTCACCGCGCTCTCGATCTGGAACATGGCGTTGTCGAACAGGATAGATCCGAGATCGCTCTTGCCGGAACGCGGCAAGTCGATCGTCTTCGGCGTCGAGGAGCCGTCGAAGGGCTGGCGCCAGAGCTGCTGATAGGAATCGATCAGGTTGGCGGCGATGTCGCGCGGCTCGTTGTTACCTTTTGCCTGCGGAATCGGCGCTTCGACTTTGCGCGGTACCGGCGTGACGTCGTAGATCATGTTGGTCAGCGCAGCACCCGCGCCGCCGTCGATGCAGGCGTGATGCATCTTGGAATAGAGTCCGATCTCATTGTCCTTCATGCCCTCGAAGACGTAGAACTCCCACAGCGGCCGGGCGCGGTTGAGCAACTTCGCATGCATCCAGCCGACGATGCGCTCCAGCGTGGCGCGGTCATACGGCGCCGGCAGGCTGCCGCGAAAGATATGACGGTCGATGTCGAACTGTTCGTCCTCGACCCATGACGGATGATCGATGTCGAGCGGCGCCTTTTCCAGCCGGGCTTTGAGGATCGGCGCGATGTGCAGCCGCGAGGCGATCATCGCCTTGAAGTCCTCGAAGAAGTTATCGTTGTAGTTCTCCGGCAGGCGGAAGATGGCCATGCTGCCGACATGCATCGGCATTTCCGGCGTTTCCAGATACAGAAACGACGCATCCATCGACGACAGTTTCTTGGCGTCCGCCATATTTTCCTCCCCGAAGTAGAGCACGGCGCCTTGGTGGCGCTTCTGGCGTACAGAACGAGTTTTATTATCCGAGCATAGTCCGAAACCGCGACCCATCCTGCATCAATTGCGCGGCGGGCTCATTCGAAAATCATCCCCTTAGCCGGAGGGCTTAGGTCAGGATTGTGCATTTTCAGGGGGGCCATAGGCAATGGCAAACGGCCCCGAACGATCAAAATGCCGAAACTCGCCTTCGGCCTGCGCCAGACGGTCGGCTACCGCCCACAGCGCCGCGGGATTGACGCCGAGCCCGATATGGCTGGCGAAATGCACCTCGATGTTCTCGGCAGTCCCGGATGGGCGCAGCAGGCTGGTGCGGTAGTTCACGATTCCATCGGTACGGGAATATAACGACGTTGCCGGAACCGGCAGGTCGCCGGCGATCGCCTGGCGGATTTCCCGATTGTCGTCGACCGTCTCGCCCGACAGCGCCTCATACAGCCGCGTGGCGTTGGTCGCCCTAATGTCGTTCGCAAACGGACTGCCGAGCGTGATCACGGCGCGCACCATGTCAGGCAATTGCAGCGCCAGATCACGCGCATAGATGCCACCGAGACTCCAGCCGACGAGGCTGACCTTGCGGCCGGTCTGTTCGTGAATGCCGGTCAGGAGATCGCGCAACGCAGACCGCTTGGAAGCGACGCCACCGAAATTGCGGCCCATCCTCCATGCCTGGGTGTCGTAACCGAGTTCTTTCAGGTAGCGCCGCATCGGTGCCATCGACAGGTCGCTGGCGAGAAAGCCCGGCAGCGTCAGCACCGGATGGCCGTCGCCCTTCGGCGCGCGCAACAGCAGCGGCGACAGCAACAGGCTCGAGTTCAATTCGAACAAGCTGCGCGCCTCGGCCAGCATCAGGAACAGGCTTGGCGGCTGAAGCCGCTGCTCTTCCCTCGCCGTGCCGCCGTCCGTCACTACTTCTTGTCCTTCTTGGTCATGCCGCCGAGGCCGGCCATGGTCACGAACATGTCCTGGAAACGCTCGGCGATCTTGGGATCGAAGGTGAACCAACTCTGGATCAGCGATTCCGGCGAAACCTTTTCGATGTTAGCCATCATTTGCTGCTGCATTTTGTCCATCACCGCCGTCTGCATCGGCTGCACGTCCGGAAGGCCAAAGAACTGCCTGGCTTCCAGCGGCGTGCAATCTACCTCGACGTTAACCTTCATGACCGCTCCTTTTGCTGGCTTGCCGCAGTATCGCCACGATGACCCCGGTCATGCAAGGACAAGACCTTAGCCCCGCTCATCTATTTCGAACATGGTCAACCCGGGACTTTGGTCAGCCAAGGTTTGTTTGGGTCAGCCAAACCGTTCGACGGCAAACGGCGCGATGTCGGCGAACGGGGTCTCCCCGGTCATGGTTTCGGCCAGCAGGCGGCCCGTCGCCGGACCGAGCGTCAGGCCATGGTGCTGGTGGCCGAAATTGAACCACAGCCCGGCATGGCGGGGCGCCTTTCCGATTACCGGCAGCATATCGGGCAAACAGGGGCGCGCGCCCATCCAGGGCCGGTCATCGACCGGCTCGCCAAGCGGGAACAACTTGTGGGCCCGCGGCAGCGCCCGCTCGACCTGGACCGGCGTCGGCGGCGCATCGCGGTGGGCGAATTCCGCGCCGGTGGTCAGGCGAATGCCGCGGTTCATCGGCGCCAGCAGATAGCCGAGGTCGCTGTCCAGCACGGGATGGTTCAGGATCGTGTTGCCGCGCGGCTTGAGGTGCAAATGGTAACCACGCTTGACCTGAAGCGGGATCGAATAGCCCAGCGGCGCAAAGATCTGATCTGACCAGGGCCCCATTGCCACCACGACGTCGCGCGCGGTGATGGTGCCCTCGAGCGTCGCCACCCGCCATCGCCGGCCGGTCTGCTCAAGCGTTCGTGCATCGCCGACCAGGTATCGCCCGCCCCTGCGGCCGAACAGGGCCGCGTAAGCCTTGGCGAGGCCACCGGGATCCGGCACAAATCCCGGCGCAGGAAAATGGATGGCGCCGCTGAACTCGCCGGTCAGATGCGGTTCGCGCGCGGCAATCGCGGCAGCGTCGAGCACGTCGCCTGCCACGTCATACTGTTTGGCGCGCTCGAGATCCCGCACCGCATTCGCAAGCGTTGGGGCGGAGCGAAACAGCTTGATCCAGCCGGTTCGCCGCAACAGCTCCGGCACGTTGGCCTCCGCGATCAGCGCCTCATGCTCGATCAGGCTACGCTGGATCAGCGGCAGTTCGGCCATCGCACTGTGCAATGCACGCTCCGGCGACGAGGCCAGGAAATAGCGGGTCAGCCACGGCAGGAAGGTCGGCAGATCCTTGAAGTGGTACCGCACCTGCGGCGCGCGAAGGAACGCATATCGCAGGATCTGCCCGAGATCCCGCGGAAACATGTAGGGAAAGACCGACGCACATTCGATCAACCCGCCATTGCCATAGCTGGTTTCCTCGCCGGCCGTGTCGTGCCGATCGATCAGGACCACATTCCGGCCGCGTTTCAAAAGGTGCAGGGCGGCACTTACGCCGACCATGCCCGCACCCAGAACGAGTACGTCGGCCTTCAGTTCCGCCATTCGGCACTCCGAAAGTTCAATGTAACGTGCGCCGGCGCACGTCCTATGGTGAACCTAGTCATTGCCGCACCGCCGCGCAAACCGGCATGCGGTGCAGGGAAATGATGCTTGCGCGGCGGCTGGACTCTGGCAACATGGCTCGGCAATATCCGCCGCTAGTTGTGGAAATTGTTGATCAAAGCTGGGAAATCAAACAAATGTCGGTACGTCAGAGTTTGCTTGCAGCGGTCGCGGCCTCCATCATCGCGCTCGCGGTGGTGCCGGCATCGGCGCAGACCCTGCGCTACGCCAACCAGGGCGACCTCAAGTCGCTCGACCCCTACACGCTCAACGAGAGCACCACCCATGCCCATCTCGGGCAGGTATTCGAAGGCCTGGTCGCCCGCGACAAGGATCTGAAGATCATCCCCGCGCTGGCGGAGAGCTGGGAAACGCCGGAGCCGACGCGCTGGCGGTTCAACCTGCGCAAGGGCGTGAAATTCCAGAACGGCGACCCCTTCACCGCCGATGACGTCCTGTTCTCGGCGGAACGTGTGCAGAAGAAGGGCTCGAACCTGCAGACCCGCATTCCCAGCGGCACCAAGGTGGTCAAGGTCGACGACTACACGGTGGATTTCGTTCTGGCCTCGCCCAATCCCATTCTCAATTCGCAATGGGACACCTGGTACATCATGAGCAAGAAGTGGTCCGAGGCGAACAACGCCGTCGAGCCCACGCCCGCCGCAGCAACGACGCCGAGCTTTGCCTCGCTCAACGCCAACGGCACCGGCGCCTTCTCGGTCGAAAGCCACCAGCCGGGCGTCAAGACCGTCTTCAAGGCCAACCCAACCTGGTGGCGCAAGGCGGAGCATAACATCAAGGAAATCGTCTTCACGCCGATCGGCTCGGACGCCACGCGCGTCGCCGCGCTGCTGTCGGGCGAAGTCGACGTCATCGAGCCGGTTCCAATCCAGGACATTTCGCGGGTGGATTCTACCGCGAACGCCCAGGTGTTGAAGGGCCCGGAGCTTCGCACGATTTTCCTCGGCATGGATCAGGTGCGCGACGAACTGCTCTACTCCAACGTCAAGGGCAAGAACCCGTTCAAGGACATCAAGGTGCGCGAGGCCTTCTACAAGGCCATCGACATCGAGCTGATCAAGACCCGCGTCATGCGTGGTCTTTCGACGCCTTCGGCGCTGATGATCGCGCCGCAGCTGTTCAAGCTGTCCGGTGACTTTACCCGCCCGAAATTCGATCCGGACGGCGCCAAGAAGCTTCTGACCGAAGCCGGCTATCCCGACGGTTTCGAAGTCACGATGGACTGCCCCAACGACCGCTACGTCAACGACGCCGCGATCTGTCAGGCCGTCGTCGGCATGCTGGCCCGTATCGGCGTCAAGGTGACGCTGCTGGCGCAGCCCAAGGCGCAGTATTTCGCCAAGGTGCTCAAGCCCGGCGGCTACCAGACCTCTTTCTATCTGCTCGGCTGGACGCCCGGCACGCTCGATTCCCACAACGTCCTGCACGATATCATGGGCTGCCGCGACGATCCGAAGTCGAACCGCGGCGAGGCCAATCTCGGCGGCTACTGCAACAAGAAGCTCGACGAACTCGCCGAGAAGGTCTTGCAGGAATCCGACACGGCCAAGCGCGACCTCCTGATCAAGGAAGCGTTCGAAATCGGCGCCAAGGATTTCGGCTACATCCCGCTGCACCAGCAGGCGCTGGCGTGGGGCGTGTCGAAAAAAGTAAAACTGACCCAGCGCGCGGACAATCAGGTCCTGCTCTACTGGGCAACCAAACAGGACTGATCAGGTTTCAACACCAGGTCCCGGCGGCTTAACGGCTTCCGGGACCTTTCGTTTCCCGGCGACTGCGCCGTCCGCCGCCGTACCAGAGCAGTGAAAGGAATTCATGCTCGCTTTCACTCTTCGCCGCGCAATCCAGGCCATCGGCGTCATGATCGCGGTCGGTATCATCGCGTTCTCGATGTTCCGGTTCGCCGGCGATCCCGTCAACCAGATCGTTTCGCTCGATACACCTGCCGCCGAACGCGAAGCGGTGCGCAAATCCCTTGGGCTCGACGACCCCGTGCCGGTGCAGTTTCTCCGGTATTTCGTCAACGCCGCGCAGTTCAAGTTCGGCGTCTCCTATCAATTCCGCCAGCCGGTCTCGAACCTGTTGATGGAGCGGATGCCGGCGACGCTGGAGCTCGCCGCCTGCGCCACGATCTTCTCCATGGTGTTCGGCATCCTGATGGGGGTCTATTCGGCGTTGCGGCGCGACACCATTCTCACCAAGGTGTTCCAGGCGGTGTCGCTCATCGGAATCTCGCTGCCCACGTTCCTGATCGGCATTCTCATGATCTATCTATTCTCGGTGACGCTGGGCTGGCTGCCATCGTTCGGGCGCGGCGACGTGGTGCGGATCGGCTGGTGGACCACGGGCCTCCTCACCCTTTCCGGCCTCAAGGCACTGATCATGCCCTCGATCACGCTGGGCCTGTTCCAGATGACTTTGATCATGCGGCTGGTGCGCGCCGAAATGCTCGAAGTTCTCCGCACTGATTACATCCGCTTCGCCCGCGCCCGCGGGCTGACGACACGGGCGGTCCATTTCGGCCACGCGCTGAAGAACACGCTGGTTCCCGTCATCACTGTCGCCGGGCTGCAGTTTGGTACGGTAATTGCCTTTTCGATCATCACCGAGACCGTATTCCAGTGGCCCGGCATGGGCTTGTTGTTCGTGCAGGCGATCCAGAACGTCGATATCCCGATCATGGCTGCGTACCTGCTGATGATCTCGCTGATCTTCGTCACCATCAACTTCGTGGTCGATATCCTCTATACCGTCGTCGATCCGCGCCTGCGCTCGACCATCAGCCGTGCTGCCTGAGGCATTCTCCATGTCCGATGCCGTCGTCCCACACCAGGCCCCGTCGAACGCGCCGACCGAGCGATCCGGTGTGGGCTGGTTCAAGCGCGCGCTCGACAGCGACATCTTCTACTCGTTCCGCCGCTCGCGCATGACCATGGTGGCGGGCGCCGTGACCGTGCTGTTTTTCCTGCTGGCGATCTTTGCGTCGCAGCTGGCGGTGCAGAACCCGTTCGATCCGGCGCAGCTGCAGTTGATGAACTCGCGGATTTCGCCGCTGTGGACAGCCGAAGGGCAAGCCCCGTTCCTGCTCGGCACCGACGAGCAGGGCCGCGACGTGTTTTCAGCCATTCTCTACGGCTTGCGGATTTCGCTTACCGTCGGCGTGCTCGGTGTCGTGCTGGCCGGCACGCTCGGCATCACGCTCGGGCTGGTCGCCGGCTATTTCGGCGGCGCGGTCGACGGGCTGATCATGCGCATCGCCGACGTGCAGCTCACCTTCCCCGCGATCCTGATCGCGCTTCTGGTCAATGGCGTCGCCAAATCCGTGTTCGGCAACCAGCTCGACGCCATGAGCACGCTTGCGGTGCTGGTGGTCGCGATCGGCCTGAGTTTCTGGGTGCAATACGCCCGCACCGTGCGCGGCTCGGTCATGGTCGAGAAGAACAAGGACTACGTCGCCGCCGCCCAGCTGATCGGCCTTCGCGCTCCTGTGATCATGCTGCGCCACGTGCTGCCGAACACGATGGGTCCCATCCTCGTGATCGCCACCATCAACCTCGCGCTCGCCATCATCACCGAGGCAACGCTGTCGTTTCTGGGCGCCGGCATGCCCGACACCATGCCCTCGCTCGGCACCCTGATCCGGATCGGCAACAATTATCTGTTCGCCGGCGAATGGTGGATCGTCGCCTTCCCCGGCATCGCGCTGGCGGGCCTGATCCTCTCCATCAACCTGCTCGGCGACTGGCTGCGCGACGCGCTCAATCCAAAACTCCGATGACCAGTCCCGTCCTTTCCGTGCGTAACCTCGAGGTGGAATTCCTCACCCGCCGCAGCACGCTGCGCGCCATCAACGGCGTTTCCTTCGACATCGCCAAGGGCGAGGTGCTGGGTGTGGTCGGCGAGTCCGGCGCGGGCAAATCGGTCACCGGCCTTGCCGTGATCGGGCTGATCGACCCGCCCGGCCGCATCTCGGGCGGCGAAATCTATCTGTCGGGAACGCGGATCGATCACCTGCCGCCGGAGGAAATCCGCCGCATCCGCGGAAAACGGATCGGGATGA
>PNLC01000146.1 GCA_013822885.1 Bradyrhizobium sp. | reverse complement strand
GGGCGTCCGCGTCAATTGCGTAGCGCCCGGCCTGGTCAAGACCGATTTCGCCCGCGCGCTGTGGGAAGACCCGGAAAACCTCAAGCGCCGCACAGCAAGCTCGCCGCTGCGCCGCATTGGCGAGCCCGAAGAGATCGCAGGTGCCGTGGCCTATCTCGCGTCCGATGCCTCGACCTTCATGACCGGCCAGACCATCGTGGTCGACGGCGGCGTGACGACGGCCGCGACGTAGCCTTCGGACTGCGATCTATCCACCCGTCGTCCCGGCCTTGAGCCGGGACCCATACGCCGCGGCCTCTCAATCTTGCGCCGGGGCTAATTGCTTCTCACCAACTGGCGATGGTGGCTATGGGTCCCGGCTCAAGGCCGGGACGACGGGGAGATATTGACCTTCGCCTCCCAATCGGATTGCCTCTGGCGCAACCACAATCCTTCCGGGAAGCAACGCCATGTCCTTTGTGCTGGCCATCGATCAGGGCACCACATCCTCGCGCGCCATCGTGTTCCGCGGCGATATTTCCATCGCCGCCGCCGCACAGCAGGAATTCCCGCAGCATTTTCCGGCCTCCGGCTGGGTCGAGCACGAGCCGGAGGACATCTGGACCTCCACGGTCAAGGTCTGCCGCGAGGCGCTGGAAAAGGCGGGCGTGAGCGCAAAGGACATCGCCGCGATCGGGATCACCAACCAGCGCGAGACCACCGTGGTGTGGGACCGCGCCACGGGAAAGGCCGTGCACCGCGCCATCGTCTGGCAGGACCGCCGCACCGCTGACGTCTGCGCCAGGCTGAAAGCCGACGGCCACGAGCTCGCGATCTCGGCGAAGACCGGCCTGATCATCGATCCCTATTTCTCGGGAACGAAAGTGGCCTGGATTCTCGACCACGTGCCGGGCGCACGCGAGCGCGCCGACCGCGGCGAACTCATGTTCGGCACCGTCGATTGCTATCTGCTGTGGCGGCTGACCGCTGGCCGTGTGCACGCGACTGATGCCACCAACGCCTCGCGCACGCTGCTGTTCAACATCCACACCGGCGAGTGGGACGACGACCTCCTGAAGCTGCTGCGCGTGCCGCGTTCGATGCTCCCGGAGGTGAAGGACTCCTCCGCCAGGTTCGGCGACAGCGACGAGCGCCTGTTCGGCGGCGCGATTGCCATATCCGGCATCGCCGGCGACCAGCAGGCCGCGACCATCGGCCAGGCCTGCTTCGAGCCCGGCATGATCAAGTCGACCTACGGCACCGGCTGTTTCGCGCTGCTCAACACCGGCACCACGCCGGTGGCCTCGAAGAACAAGCTGCTCACCACCATCGCCTATCAGCTCAACGGCAAGCGCACCTATGCGCTGGAAGGCTCGATCTTCGTCGCAGGTAGCGCCGTGCAGTGGCTGCGCGATGGGCTCGGCATCATCAAGCAGGCCTCCGAAACCGGTCCCCTGGCGGACAAATCCGATTCCATGCAGAGCGTCTATCTGGTCCCGGCCTTCGTCGGCCTCGGCGCGCCGTACTGGAATCCGCGGGTGCGCGGCGCGCTGTTCGGTCTCACCCGCAACACCGGCCCCGCCGAACTGGCGCATGCCGCGCTGGAAAGCGTCTGCTACCAGACCTACGACCTCCGCGAAGCGATGCGCGCCGACTGGCCGGGAGAAAAGGCCGCCAACGTGCTCCGCGTCGATGGCGGCATGACCGCCTCCGACTGGACCATGCAGCGGCTGGCTGATCTCCTCGACGCTCCGGTCGACCGCCCCGTGATCCAGGAAACGACGGCGCTAGGCGCCGCCTATCTCGCCGGCCTGAATGCCGGCGTCTATCCCGAGCCGGCCAAGTTCGCCGACAACTGGCGGCTGGAGCACCGCTTCAGGCCGGCGATGAGCAAGGCCACGAGAGAGCGGAAGCTCGCTGGATGGGCGAGGGCGGTGAAGGGCGTGCTGGCGAGCGATGAAGGGGAATAACGAATGATCCTGCCCGAAGGCTATTCCGACGTTCCCGCCGGCAAGATCGCCGCCGTCACCACGCATCTGGAAATGACCACGCGCCCCGCGTCGCCCCCCGATCCCGCCGGCGCATGGACAATACGACGGGTAGATGCACCCGCACTCGACTGGTATCGCGATCTCTATGGCCGCGTCGGTCAGCCCTGGCTGTGGATATCGAGGATACGGATGCCCGACGCCGAATTGAGCGCGATCATCCAGTCGCCTTTGCTGGCGGTCTACGCCTTGGCACTTGAGGGGCGCGATGAAGGCCTGCTCGAGATGGATTTTCGCGAGCCCGGCCAATGCGAAATCGTTTCGTTCGGACTTACCGAAAAACTTGTAGGATCCGGTGCCGGCCGCTGGCTGATGAACCGCGCGCTGGAGATCGCATGGTCGCGCCCGGTCACGCGCCTCTGGCTGCACACCTGCACCTTCGATCACCCTGCTGCGCTCGCCTTCTACCAGCGCTCGGGCTTTCGTCCATTCCGCCGGCAGGTTGAGGTGGTCAACGATCCGCGGATCGACGGGACGGTACCGCGCGATGTGGCGAGGCATGTGCCGGTGATTGAGTGATGGGGTGGTCACACTCTCAACCGTCATCACCGGGCTTGTCCCGGTGATCCACGTCTTACTTTCTTGGTGAGGGGAAAGACGTGGATGGCCGGGTCAAGCCCGGCCAGACGAACTGAGAGCGCGACTTCAAAACATCTCCTGCTTCGCCCGCGCCAGCGAGAACCCGCGCCGATCCGCATTGAAGCACGTCATGCCCGTCTGTTCCGACTTGCACGTAAACCCGCCGCGCTGCCACACCTCGCCGTAGGCCAGCGTTGGCAGCGATTTGTCCATCACGGTATCGCCGTGGCAGATGCGCGCGGCGGGGCCTTTGGCGCTAATCTCGAAGGCGCCGCCATAGTCGAGCTCGCAATCGGTGGGGCGTCGTGGTTTTGTTTCCATCGCGGCGAGGTCGCAGCGGAGGATCTTCTGTTTGTCGTAGTCGAAATACTGGCAGGCGATGTTTTTGGATGGGGATTGGAAGCCGGTGGCGCCGGATTGGGCATTTGCCGTGGTGCTGATTATCCCAAAGGCGAGCGCGAGGAGGAGAGGGCGGCGCATATCGATGTGCTCACAGTTCGCTAATAACGTCATGCCCGGACTTGATCCGGGCATCCATCACGCTTCAATATATGACTTCAAAGAAGATGGATGGCCGGGTCAAGCCCGGCCCTGACGAACGGAGAACACATCAATCATGTTCCTGATCGGCCAATACGACTCCCCCTTTGTCCGCCGCGTCGCCATCGCCATGCGGCTCTATGGCATCGCCTTCGAGCACAAGCCGTGGTCGACCTTCGGCGATGCCGACAAGATCGCGCCATATAATCCGCTGCGGCGGGTGCCGACGCTGGTGCTCGATGACGGCGAGGCGCTGATCGAGAGCGCGATGATCCTGGATTATCTCGACGACCGTGTCGGTCCCGAAAAGGCGATGATCGCGCGCAGTGGCGACACCCGGCGGCAGCATCTGCGAATCTGTGCGTTCGCGATGGGGCTGGGCGACAAGGGCGTCAGCCTGCTGTACGAGCGCGTGCTGCGCAAGGAGAAGCAACTCGATCTCTGGATCGCGCGCTGCAATTCGCAAATCGCGGGCGTGCTCGAACTGCTGGAAAAGGAGCGCGCTGCCGTCAAGACGCCCTATTGGTTCGGGGAGCGCATCGGCCATGCCGATATCGTGGTCGCCTGCGTGCTGCGTTTCGTCGGCGAAGCGCATCCCGCATTGTTCGATACACGCTATCCGGCGCTGAAAGCGCACTCCGAGAGCTGCGAAGCGCTGCCGCCGTTCCAGGAAATCGTGCAGCCGCTGGCGCCGCCGAAGGGTTAGATTCTTGTTTTGACGCGTTTTCTCACGCGAACCGGTATCCACTTCGCTCGAAAACGCTCTAATCCTTCGGTATTGCTTCCCGCAGCCGGCCGAGTGCGGCTTCGACGACTTCGCGCGTATAGGGCTTTTGCACGACGGGGGCTTCGGCAAGCTCGGCCGGGATCGGCGCCCGCTCGCCATACCCGGTGGCGAACATGAAGGGTATCTTGAGTTCGCGCAGCCGGGTGGCGACCGGGATGCTGTTCTCGCTGCCGAGGTTGAGATCGAGCAGCGCGAAATCCGGTTTCTCGCGGTCGATCGACGCCAATGCCTGGTTGACCGAGGCCGCCGTTCCAACGTGGCTCGCGCCGAGTTCGAGCAGGATCACCTCGGCGGCCATGGCGATAATCAGATTGTCTTCCACGACCAGCGCCGTGCCGGACAGGCGTGGCGGCGCGGGTTCGTCGGTTTCCAGTGTGGTCGCAACGCCTGACATTGCCGTTACCATCTCCACATAGTTGGCCGGGATCACGAAGCGTGCGTGCACGCCGAGCAGGTCGAAGCGCAATTCGGCGTCGCCCTTGAGGTCGAACGGAATCGAACGCTCGATGATGGTGGTGCCGAAGCCGCGCCGGGACGGCGGCTGTACCGGCGGGCCGCCGCTTTCCTTCCAGTCGATCACGAGGCTCGAGCTCTGGTCGAATTTCCAGACGATCTCGACCTTGCCGGTCGAATCGGCGAGCGCGCCGTATTTGGCGGAGTTCGTCATCATCTCGTGGACGACCAGCGCCAGCGTCGCGAATGCCTTGGGATCGAGCGCGACCTCCGGTCCGTCCATCTTGATGCGGCCCGCGCGCGCGCCGAGATAGGCGCCGGCCTCCGATTCCACCAGCGCCTTCAGCGCCACCGGCGCCCAGTTCAGGCTGGTGATCTGGTCGTGCGCGCGCGCCAGCGCCTGGATGCGGCCGCCGAGTACGCTGCTGAACTCCTCGATACTCGCAGCCGTATCCTTGCTCTGCGTGACGAGGCCGCGCACGAGGCTCAGAATGTTGCGGACGCGATGGTTGAGCTCGGCGATCATAAGCTCCTGCCGCTCCTGCGCGCTCTTGCGTTCGCGCGCGGCGAGATCAGCAAGCTGCAGAATGACCTCGAGCAGCGTGATGCGCAGGCTCTCGGCGATATGCAGGTCGGCCTGCGTCCATGGTTTGGACTGGCCGTGAACCACTTCCTGCCAGAGTTCAAAGCTTTTCCGCGGGGTGAGCCGTGGCCCGTTCGGGCCGCTGGCGTAGACCTTCTCGGGCGCACCGGCCCAGTTTACCGAGCGCAGCACTTCGCGCCGGAAGAAGATCAGGCAATCGCGCGGCACGCGCGAGATCGGAATCGCAAGGAAGCCTGCGGCGCGGTCGCGGAACGACTCGCCCGCGGCATAGACCTTGCCGATTTCGGCACTTGCCGCGATGCGTCCGGGCGACGTGCGATTGATGAAGGCGACGAGTTCCTTTACCTCGGCGGCCGTCGGCGTATCGCCGGAGAGGGTCACCTCGTCGTCGGACCAGATCGCGATGCCGTCGCATTCGATCATCTTGCGGTAGTCGTCGACGAAATCGACGATGGCGCGGTGGCTGTGCTCGTGGCTCGCGGCAGCCTCGATCAGCCGTTCCTGGATGTGATGCGCGCGGGTCTCATAGGCCGTCGTCGCCTCGCGCTCGCGGGTCTCGATGATCCACGAGAACATCTGGCCGAACAATTCGGCGGCGGTGCGCCGTTCGAACGAGACATGGTGTGGCGCGTAATGATGGCAGGCGAACAGCCCCCACAGCTTGCCGTCGCGCAGGATCGATATCGACATCGAGGCGCCGACGCCCATGTTCTGCAGATATTCGACATGGATCGGCGACACCGACCGCAGCGTGCTCATGGAGAGGTCGAGCAGGCTCGCGCTGTGGGTCGCGGTCGAGACCAGCGGCACCGGCTTTGCATCGATGTCGGCGATGATACGCAGCCAGTTGCGCGTATACAGCGCGCGTGCCTGCTGCGGGATATCGGAGGCCGGATAGTGCAGGCCGAGGAACGTCTCCAGCCCCTTTTTGGCGACTTCGGCGATCACTTCGCCGGATCCGTCCGGATGGAAGCGATAAACCATCACGCGGTCGAACCCGGTCAGGATCGTGACCTGCCGCGCCGCCTCCTGCGCGAGTTCGCTGATCCCCCTGGTCTTGCGGACTCGGCCGAGCATCAGCCGCACCAGTTCGCCGGAATTGACGTCGGTTTCAATCACCGATGGTTCGGCCTCGATGACGAGATAGACGCCGGAAAAATGGATCGCGAGGTCGAAGGGCTTGCCGCCGTCCTGCAGCACCACACCAAAGATCCGCTCGGCCGCATCGGGGCCGGCAAGGTAGTCGACGCGGTTGCGGATGGCGTCGACCGCGGCTTTCGACAGGACGGATTCGATCGGGCGCTGAAAGATGTCGGCACTGTCGCGGCCGAGATAATCAGCGACGTTCTCCGAGGCCATGCAGATCGTGAAGTCCGACTGCGTCGCGACCATGAAGCCGAACGGCTGGATGCTGCCGGGAATGTGAATCGGCTCGCGGTCGCAATTGGTGAGGTCGACCTGCTTCATGACAGCTCTGCCGCCTGTGCGAACAGGTCGAAGGCGCGGCGGGCGGGGCCGACGAGGTCGTCTGCGTCCAGCAACTCGCCGGCATGGCGCTCCAGAATGGTGAGGTACTCCGGCCAGAACGGATGGCCTGCGCCGTGGCCAAGGAATGCCGTGTTGCGGGACACCGACGGATCGCCGCACTGCCTTACCGTCCTGAGCAGATAGGCCGCGCCGAGGCGCGATCCTTCCAGCACATACAGGGTGCCGAGCATGGCGAAGCGGTCGGGCAGGTCGGGCGCGTCAAGCCGGCGAGGCACGCCGCGAAGCCGGGCGAGGTCGGCCAGCAACGCGCCGGTACGGGAACGATCGTCCCAATCGGGCAGCAGTTCGCGAACGCCGGCCGCCAGCAGCGATTGCTCCAGCGGCAGGACCGCGGCGTTGATCTCCAGGAAGCGGCGGTAGCCGGCCATCGTGCAGAGGTCCAGCGCGCCAAGTCTGGCGTCGAGCCGCGCATGATCGGCGGCGGTGGCGTCCCTCAAAATGTTCCGGAGGGCGGCTCTCTGGCTGATGGGGCGACTGCGGGCAATGCGGCTGCGATCAATAATCTGCGGCGTCGGAATTGCGATTTCCGGCATCCGAAATCCTTCTTGCGAGGCGTGGGCGGCCGTCAGGCCAAAGAATAGCTTTCCAGAGAATAGCTTTATCCACAACGCGCCCGGGAGTTCCGGGTTCCTCCGCCGCCGGGCGCAGATCGGCGGCCAGTCCCCTCGCCAGGCGGGGCGTTGACTGCTTTGCTGCGGGTCCGTCGAGGCGCCGGTTTGGACATCCGGGCCGCCCGGCCTTCACCTCAGCCCGGGATGAACGCTGTCCCGGTCGCATCGGTAATCGTCTGCACCGGTGCGCCGTAGAGTGCTTCCAGCCGTTCGCGCGTCAGGATCTGTTGCACCGGCCCCTCGGCGATGCGCTCGCCGCCGCGCAGGAGATAGGCGCGGTCGGCGGCGCGCAGCGCGTGATTGGGATCGTGGGTGGTGAAGAGGACACCAAGGCCGCCAGCCGCCAGCGCGCGGATCTCGCGCATCACCTTGCCCTGGTTGCCGAAGTCGAGGTTGGCGGTCGGCTCGTCCAGCACGATGAATTGCGGCTCCTGCGCCAGCGCGCGCGCCAGCAGCGCCAACTGGCGCTCGCCGCCCGAAATCATCGTGTAGGGCCGCTGCGCCAACGATGCGATGCCGAGGCGGTCGAGCATGTGGGCTGCGACCTCGCGGTCTTTCGCGATCGGCCGGGCGAACAGGTCGCCATGCGCGGTGCGGCCCATCAGAACTACCGCTTCCACGGTGAAAGCGAATGTCGCGACATGGGTCTGCGGCACATAGGCGATCAGCCGTGCGCGCTCGCGGATGGAGCGTGCCGACAGCGCCGCGCCGTCGAGCCGCACTTCGCCTGCCTTCGGCGTCAGCAGCCCGAGCAGCGTCTTGAGCAGCGTGGTCTTGCCGCAGCCGTTCGGTCCGAGCAGCGCCAGCACCTCGCCCCTTTGAAGCCTGACGTCGAGGCCGGTGCCGACGACGCGGTCCGGATAGCCGATGGTGAGTTGATGGCCCTCGAGGATCATGACCAGTTCTTCTGCACGCTGGCGAGCAGCCAGATGAAAAACGGCGTGCCGATCACGGCGGTCAGGATGCCGAGCGGAATTTCGACCTGCGCCAGTGTCCGCGCCAGCGTGTCGATCAGCAGCAGGTAGCCGCCGCCGAGGATCGCCGCCGCCGGCAACAGCCGCGCAAAATCAGGACCGACCAGCGAGCGCGCCAGGTGCGGCACGACGAGGCCGACCCAGCCGATGATCCCGGCGGTGGCGACGCTCGCCGAAGTAACCAGCGTCGCGGCGGCAACGATGGCGATGCGTAAGGGGCCGGTGGCGACGCCGAGCGCGCGCGCCTCTTCCTCGGGGAGCGACATCACGTTCATGCGCCAGCGCAGCGCAATCAAGACGGCGGTGCCGAGCGCGACCGGGCCGAACAGCGGCAGCAGGTCGGGAACGCCGGTCGCAGACAGGCTGCCGAGCAGCCAGAACGTCATCGCCGGCAACTGGTTGTAGGGATCGGCGAGATACTTCACGAGCCCGACGCCGGCGCCGAACAGCGATCCGACCACAACGCCGGTCAGTACCAGCACCAGGATCGGATCGCGCGAACGAACCGACGCGCCGATCACATAGACGATTCCGACCGCGATCAGCCCGCCGACAAAGGCGATGGCCTGGATCGCGAATACGCCGAGCGAAAGATAGATGCCGAGCACAGCGCCCAGCGCGGCCCCCGACGACGCGCCCAGAATATCCGGCGAGACCAGCGGGTTGCGAAACAATCCCTGAAACGCCGTGCCGGCGACCGCGAGCGCGGCGCCCACCAGCATCGCCGCCATCAC
>PNLC01000145.1 GCA_013822885.1 Bradyrhizobium sp. | reverse complement strand
CCAACGTGCCGCGCTCGAGGACGGTTTCCAGCGAGCGGGCATCCGCCGGCGCGTTCCAGAATATCAGCAGCAACAGACTTGCCGCGCATCTGACGAGGCGACACGGTTTCCACGCCGCATAAGACGTCCTAGTCATCCAGTCCTCGAATATAGGCCAGCAGCGCGCCAATCTGGGCTTCATTGAACACCGCACCATACGCGGGCATTGAGCCCGTCTTGCCCTTCTTGATACGCTCGACGAAGAATTCGTCGCTGCGCTCGGACTTCGACAGCTTTGGGCCACGGCCGGCATGGCGGCCGCCATCCTGGTGACAAAAGCCGCAATTGCTTGAGAACATTTTCCGGCCATCGAGGTCGTTCGGCGAGACTTCGGATTTTGCCTGCGGACTCGCGGAGTCCAGTGAGTTCGACTGTTGGGCAAGCGCGGCGGTCGACAGCCATGGCCAGATGATGACCAGGGAAGCAGCAGTTACAAACGGTATTCGCATTCCAGCATCCGTATTGGCCGACAGGGGCGGCAGGGAGAGATCATTCCCTGCCGCTCCCGCCATCGTCATTGTCTGAGCGCGTAGACCACAAGGGCTCCGGTGTTCTTCGACATGCTCTTGAAGGGCTCGCCATAGAGGGCGACATACTCGTCGGCGACCAGGCTGCCCCAGCCCGCGGGCACGGCGATGTACTGCTTGCCGCCGGCCGTGTAGCTGATGATGCCGGCGTTATGTCCCATGCCGTTGTTGCGAGACCACAGCTCTTCGCCGGTTTCCGCATTGTAGGCGTGCACGATGCCTTCGGCGTCTGGCACGAATACCAGATTGCCCGCGGTGGCGAGAACGCTGGCGAGCGGCGGGTACTTGTAGGTGACCTCCCACTTCTTGGCGCCGGTGACGGGGTCGCGGCCACTGAGATGACCGCGGGCCGGTCCGTCTGGAGGCGGGATAAACTTGAACGTGGCGCCGATGTTGAGCTGGGCCATCGGCTCCATGACCGGCGTACTCTTCTCGACGGTCAGTTCCATGCACCACTCTTGCCCGATCCGGTAGAAGAGGCCGGTCTTGGGGCTGTAGGCACCGGAGTTCCAACTGATGCCTCCGGCGATGGCTGGGCACAGCGGGGGATCCGCCTTGCCTTCCGAAAGATCGCGGCGACCGATCAGTTCGCCGGTCTTCGGGTCGATGCTCTTGACGAAGTTGATGTTCTTTACCAGCTGCCAGACGTTCTCGATCTTGGCGTTGGAACGATCATAGACGAAGATGTGTCCGCCCTTGTTGGCGTGCACAACGAGTTTCTTGCCGCCACGCTCGATCATGACGAACTCGCCGACGGACGAGTCGAAGTCCCAGGCGTCGTGCGGCAGCTCCTGATGGTAGAACTTGAGCTTGCCGGTATCTGGATCGAGAGCGATGACCGATGTTGTGTAGAGATTTTCGCCCGGTCGCGGTCCGCTCTTCTTCCAGTCCGCGCCCGCCCAGTCATAGAGCGGCGCCGGGTTGGCGGTGCCCCACCACACCGCATTATTTTCTGGGTCATAGGTTCCGGGCATCCAGCCACCGCCGCCGCCAGTCCGCCAGGAGTCGCCACCCCAGGTCTTCATGGCCTCTTCAGTACCGGCGACCGTGAAGAACTCCCACTTCTTCTGTCCGGTCTTGCCTTCAACGCCGAAGATCGGCCCGCGACCTGTCCATTCGCCGCCCTGGGCGCCAATGATCACCTTGTCTTTCACCACCAGCGGTGCGCCGGTGAAGCCGACCGTCACCTTCTTGGAATCCAGCAGCTTGGTGTCCCACACCTGCTTGCCGGTCTTCAGATCGAGCGCGATCAGGCGCCCATCGACCGTGCCGACATAGAGATTGCCGTGTCCTATAGCGATGCCTCGATTGTAGGGCGAGTGCGTTTGCTTGGCGACCAGCTCTTCGTCGAGTTCCGGCGCGTAGGACCAGATGGTCCTGCCGGTCGCGCCGTCCAGCGCCCAGACACGGCTATAGGAGCCCGAATAGTACAGCACGCCGTCAAGGGCCAGCGGTGTTGACTGTATGCCGCGGGTGGCGCGCTCCGGAAAATGCATCCACGCGACTTCGAGATTCTTGACGTTGCCGGCATTGATCTGGTCGAGACCACTGTAGTGGTAGGATTTGTAGGTTCCGTGATAAGTCGGCCAATCGTTCTGAGCCGCCTCGGCATTCAGGGTCGCCTCTTGAGGCTGCGTCGGCGCTTGAGCGCGCGTCGGCGAGACAGTGACCAGGGCAGCCACCGCCAGCACGGCGCAGCCGGCAAGATATCGTTCCTTGAAAGTCATCTGTATCCTCCCGTTGTAGTTTGTTTGTTTGGCCTATCTTTCGTCGCGCGGCGTCAAAGCCTCATAGGGTCAGGAGTTCGAGATCGATGGCATGGAGCGGCGGCACGGCCGTCGTGAGGAGACGGCAGCACTTCTTGTCGGCTGAGTGAGAAGTTGTTTTCGAGAAGGGCGCCATTGAGAGCGGGACGGCGTACGCCGTGACCAGGACTTGCCTGCCCATGCTGAGCCCCGTGGTGTCGGTGCGGTGCACCATGACATATCCCTCGATGCGCCCGCCATTAGGCGAACGGGAATATTGTTTTTTTGTGGTGCGCCGGATCAACCGTGAGCTGACGCCCGGTCACTTGGCGATGGCGCCGCGGGAGCGCCAGCGATCGCACTGTATAAGTTCGTCGTGCGGAGCATCACCAGATCGACAAGCATCCGAGGCCGCATTCCGCCGCGACGTCGGTTGCCAGTTCGAAATTTTGTGGACGTCGTTCTTCTTACCAACCTGAACTGAAAGCCGCTGCGCAATTGGGCATGCCGCGCGCTCTGGACCTGCTGTTCGTCTGCTAATCAAGGCGGTCTAGCTACGTCGGCACTTAGGCAGCGGGAGGGCTCTTCAGCGAGTTCTGTTCGTGCTACCGTTCCCAATATCCGAGCCCCCGAGTTTTGAATGCAAGCCGGTGGGAGTTCGGAAGAACACCTTTAGGGAGGTAACAAATGAACAGACGCGCATTCTTGGCGACAACGGCGGCTGCTGCGGCCGTGAGCATAAAAGCGGCCTCTGCGGCCTCCGTCGCGCCGCTCGGCCAGACCGGCGCACCAACAACCGCGTCGCCGCCCCTGCCGCTCGGCCCGCTTCCCGGTGCGCGCTATCCTGATGCTCGGCTGGAGTCAATGAAGAAGCCGAAGGTTTCTTTCGGGCCAACAGGCTTTCCCGCCTTCGCCGGCACCATGGCGGTCGAGCGCGTCGCAACCGGATTCCGCTGGGCCGAGGGTCCGGTCTACTTTCCGGCCGGACGATATGTTCTCTTCAGCGACATTCCCAACAACCGCATCATGCGCTTCTCGGAGGATGATGGTCATGTCAGCGTTTATCGGCAGCCATCGATGAACTCGAACGGCAACACGATCGATCGCGAGGGACGGTTAATCACCTGCGAGCATTCCGGCCGCCGCGTCACCCGGACCGAACTCGACGGCTCGATCACCATCATCGCCGACAAGTACAACGGCAAGAAACTCAACTCGCCGAACGACGCGGTGGTCGCCGCCGACGGCTCGATCTGGTTCTGCGACCCGGCCTACGGCATCGGCGGCTTTTACGAAGGCATCAAGGCCGATGCCGAGCAGGATAAGAAGAACGTCTACCGGGTCGATCCGAACGGCGACATCAAGATGGTGGTCGATGACTTCGTGGAGCCGAATGGCCTGTGCTTCTCGCCTGACGAGAAGAAGCTCTATATCTGCGATACCGGCTTCACCGACGGGCCGGACAACCCCTCGCATATCCGCGTGTTCGACGTCGACCTCGCAGCCGGCAAGCTCTCGAACAGCAAGGTGTTTGCGGATATTCCCAAACCCAGCATTACCGACGGGCTGCGCTGCGATCGTGACGGCCGCCTCTGGTGCTCGGTCGGCTGGGGCGATCCGAATGAGGACGGCGTGCGCTGCTATACGGCTGACGGCGATCTGCTCGGCAAAATTCATATCCCGGAAACTGTCGCGAACCTATGCTTCGGCGGTCAGCAGCGGAACAGGCTGTATATCTGCGGCTCGTCATCACTCTACGCAGTTTACACTAGTGCGCAGGGCGCGATGAAGCCATGACAGCTCCAAGGTATGTCCTGGCTTAATTTCCCCGCGACTTAACAAGGCGGGCTACCTCTTCAGGTGGCCCGCCATGTCTCCATCTCACTCGCGAGCATACATTTGACATCAAGCGTGCTCAGATCCAGCGGTATCCGACATTGGGCCGGCCGATGATGGCAATCGTAAAGGACATAAATGAACTCAGTCGCCGATCGGAGTGAGGGAATCCGCGTGAGGTGATACCATTTGCCATCGATGCGGGTAAGATGTGCGTCACGCCGACGATCATCGAGATGGGTGCATTAGCTTTTGAGCAGCGCATCTTAACGGTGTCGGGCCAGAATCCATTCTGACGCGATTAGATCCCCCGGGGCCTTGCTCCCCCGCCCGCGCCGCGCGCGGCCGGCTGACGGCATCGTCTCGACGCTGAGGATGGCACCGCAAGCTGGTCACTTCGCCCGCTTGAATAGCAACTCGCTGCAGCTTGTCTCCGTATCATGATAGGTTTGACCGGACCGGCTACTCCCGATAGCCGGCATCGGGAGGAAATAATGAAGAAGTTTAGAGGAAGAGCGCACGACGACTTAACCAGAGACCCGCATCTCGCCCGGCGAGATTTCCTGCAGCAGGCCGCTGCCATTGGCGCCGGCGCCGCATTGTACTCAATGCCTCTGGTAGCGTCGGCAGAAGGTAGCCAGCCCGCACTTCAGAACGTTCTTGATGACGCGGTAGCCACAGGCAAAGTTCCCTTTGTCGTCGGCATGACCGGCAAGGCCTCAGGTGTAACCTTCGCTGGCGCTGCGGGTGATGCGGCTCCCGGCGTGAAGGCTGCGCCCGACACCGTGCTGCGGATCTTCTCGATGACTAAAGGCGTAGGCTCCACGGCAGCGATGATCCTCATTGAGCAAGGCAAGATGGATTTCGACACGCCGGTGCAGGACGTGTTGCCTGAGTTTGCGGAGATCTGTGTCCTTGAGGGCTGGGATGGCGATACGCCCAAGATGCGGGCGCCGAAGGTCAAGGCCACCGCGAGACACTTGGCCACCCATACTTCGGGCCTGGAGTATGAGTTCTGGCGAGCCGAGGCCGCCGAATATCTGGCCAAGACCAAGCGCCCGTCAATCGTGGCCGGCACCAAGGCTGCGATGTTCTATCCGATGATGACGGACCCCGGAACTCGGTGGGGTTACGGGCCTTCCATCGACTGGCTGGGCCTGATGGCGGAGAAGATCAGCGGCCAGCGAATTGACGCCTTTCTCAAGCAGAACCTGTTCGAACCGTTGGGCATGAAGGATACCGACGTCGAGGTCCGGCCGCACATGCAAGGACGGCTGGCCAACGTGAAGGTGCGGGGTGAGAACGGCAAGTTCGGCGACTCCGACCTCGCACCACCCTCCAACCCTGAAGTCTACGGCATGGGCCATGCGCTCTACTCCACTCCGCAGGACTACATGCGCTTCCTGCGCATGTTCCTCAACAAGGGCGCGCTCGACGGAAATCGGGTGCTCAAGGAAAACAGTGTCGCCCGCATGCTTGAGAACCACATGGGTCCACTGAAGTTTGAAAAGATGGTCACGGTGGCGCCACCGATCACCGCAGACTTCGATCCATTCGCGGGCACGACAAAGACGCACAGCTTCGGCTTCATGCGTAACGAGTCCGACATCCCAGGCCGACGCAGGGCTGGTTCACAAAGCTGGGCCGGCGTGCTCAACACGCACTACTGGTTCGACCCCACTGCGGACCTGGCCGGCATCATAACGACCCAGACGCTTCCCTTTGTGGAGCCGCCGTTCATGGCTGCTTACGAGGCGTTTGAAAAGGCCGCATACGGCAACGTTTAGAGGCCATGTGCTGGCGGGCGGCTATGAGTGCCTCAAGCCGCCCGACCCGCCTCGCTAAACTAAGCATGCTTTCCCGAAATTTTTCCTTCCCTGTAGGGAAGTTACCACCCTCGACCCGAAAATGTCCCCGTGGATGCAGAAGCGAGTGCGCCCGCTGGGTCCGCGCCATGCATGCAGCGCGCCAGGCAGGAACATGAAGGGCCGGAGCCGGAGTACCCGAGCCCCGCGCTTCCCTTGCACCGCTACACAGCCGCGTCAGAACAGGACCATCACGAGCCCCAAGCCGCGGATAATCGGTCTGGCCTGTTTATATCCGTCGAGCATCAGGAGAATGCTCGCTATCTTAGACAATCCTTACGCCCATCAACGCGGCTTCGAAGAAGAGCCGGAGCCGCGCACTGGCAGGGGTGGGATGGTGACCGTTGCAGCGGCGCTGGCACTGGCCGTGGTGGGAATCGGGGCTGCCTTAACTTATCGAACCTATGTTGGCTCTCCGCGCAGCGGCGAGCCGCCGATCATCACAGCCGACAGCCACGCGACCAAGTTAGTACCGACCCAGTATGATGGTGATGCCTCCAAGACCCCTGGCCGCATCTCACCGGGCGACGTCGGTGAAACGCTCGTATCGCGCAACGAAGCGAGGATAGACGTCAATTCCAAGTCTGTCGCGTCGCTCGAGGTATCTCCGCCGCTGAACCATAACAGCAGCCCTCCGCCGGTTGCGCCCGTTTCTCCCACCGGCCCGGCGCTGACGATCGCCGCAAACGGCACAATGCCGAACAACGAGCCCCCGCCAGATCAAGACGCTCGCCGTGAGAGGCGATCCCGCAGAGAACGGTGGGAACCCGACGGGTGCGGTCGCACCTGCAAAACCGGACCCGATTGCCCCGTCCGCGCCAATGACTCTGGCCCCGCGCGCAACCCAACGGCCGCCAGTGCCAGTGCCAACGCACCGGTGAGGCTGTCGTCGCAGAAGCCAGCATCCGATCCGCCGCCCGTCTCGCCGCCACCAATGCCGAGCGGACGGCTCGCTCGGCCGGCCGCGATTATCTCGATGCCCCGAGACATCATCCCTCGGGTTCCTCGCGTGGCTGCCGATGCTTGCTTGCGAGCTTTTTGCGATAATGCAGGACGGGAATCCCTCCCCATCTCCAATTGCCTGGATAGATTTCATCAATAACGACGAAGGTCGCTTCAAGAGGCTTGTTGAGTACATCGAGCAGTAGCTGACTCGCTCCCTTGATCAGGGCGGCTTTCTCAGTCGCCGTAAGGGATTCGGAACCACTGCGCGTTTCCTCGCGTGTAACCTGTATTGTCACAATCGGCACGATAATGTCCTCTGGCAGCTCTGCCGGATTGGGGTAGGCTAATGACCGGCGCTCTGACCGCCGTCGACGTGCAGAATCTCGCCGGTAACGAAAGGCGCGCCCTCCAGGTACAGCACGGCATCAACGATGTCCCGCGGCTCTCCCATCCTGCCGAGCGGATGAAGCTTGGACAGAAACTCGTGCGTTTCCGCCGCATGCATCGGCGTCTTGATGACACCAGGCGAGACAGCGTTGACCCTGATATTGCGCGAGGCGTACTCGATCGCAAGCGACCGCGTCGCTGCATTGAGACCACCCTTGGTCATTGCGGCAAGACCTGCAGGCACGCTGCTGTTGGGATGATCGACCAGCGTGGTCGTGATCTGCACGATGTGCCCGGAACCTTGCTTCAACATTTCGAGGGCCACGCGCTTCGTGAGACGGAAAAATCCGCCAAGATTGGTCGCAACCACGGCCGCATAATCCTCTTCCGTGTAATCGACGAAGGGTTTGGAGATGAAGATGCCCGCATTGTTGATGAGGGTGTCAATGCGCCCAAAGCGAGCGAGCCCTTCCAAAACGATGCGATCGGCCGTCGCCGGATCGGCAATGTCACCGGCAATGTTCAGAACGTCCGCGTCCAATGAGGGTTTGATCGAGCGCGAGTTCGCAATCACGCCGTAATTGTGATCGTGAAACGCCTTGATCAGCTCCGCGCCGATTCCCTGGCTTGCGCCCGTGACGATGACGACCTTCTGTTGAGTACTCATGTTATCCTCCGTTGTGTTGAATGGACGGGTTTCTAGAGATCAATACGGTGGTTGCTTGCGCTGCCGCTGCGCCTTGCCGGCCTCGACCCACCACATCAAGTCGTCGGCAAAGCGCGGGAAGGACTGCTCCAGCGCCTTGCCCCCCTCGCCGGTCGGCTGATTGTCCGCCGACAAGGCCTGCCCAATCGGCCCAACGGAGATCGTGCTCGAGATCACCACCATGCCCATTTCGGACAAGGTGCCGTGCCAGGCGGTGGCGGCGCGCGCTCCGGACAGACGCCCGGCCGAATAGCTGACAATGGCGGCGGGGCGCCAGAACCACTCCTCGAGGAAGTGATCGGTGAGGTTCTTTAGACCGGGCTGGACGCCCCAATTGTATTCGCCGGTGACGAAGAGGAATCCGTCCGCCGCTTTGATCTTCTGCGCCAGCTGCTCAAGCGCCGCGGGCGCATGGCCCTTCGGATACTCTTTGTACATGCTGTCGAGCATCGGAAGGTCGATCGCCTTGGCGTCGATCAGTTCGGCGTCGTCACCTCGGCGGCGCAGCTGGTCGACAACGTATTCGGCAAGCCGGATACCAGTACGGTCAGAGCGATAGGAGCCGTAGAAGACGAGGATTCGGTTGCTCATGGGCCTTACTCCGCAGCTGAAAAGGAAGGTGCGGTTCGCCGCGGCGGCGGACCGCACATGATGATGTCAGTTCGGCAGCGGCTTGCCGGCCTGCTCGTTGACGACGTACTCGGCGTACCAGTCCGGCCAGTTCACGTCGTGCTCGCCGGTCAGCTTCTCATGATCGCCATGGGCTGCCGCCGCGCGGCGCAGCGACGCCGCGAGCTCGGAGACAGAGGCGAAGGTCGTGTCGCCCTCGACCCGG
>PNLC01000144.1 GCA_013822885.1 Bradyrhizobium sp. | reverse complement strand
GACGACGGATCGTATCTCGAAGGTCTCGATTACTTTCAGCTCGACGTCAGCCAGCCGCAGGCGGTCGAGGCTTTCAAGCCGCCGTTCCAAAAGCTCGACGTGCTGGTGCTGGCGCAGGGCGCGGTGATCTACCGCCGTGGCGAGTTCGAGATGGACGGCTTTCGCAAGGTGCTGGAAGTCAACCTGATGAGCCTGATGGCCTGTGCGACCAAGTTTCACGCCATGCTGAGCGCGAGCAAAGGCTCGCTCATCATCGTCAGTTCGACCGCCGCCTATCATTCCACCATGGGCAACCCGGCCTACAACGCCTCGAAGACCGGCGCGGTCGGGCTGACGCGTACGCTTGGCGAGGCCTGGGCCGAAAACGGCATCCGCGTCAACGGCATCGCGCCCGGCCTGGTCGACACCAAGATGACCAAGGCGATGACGGCCAATCCGAAGCGGCTCGAAGGTGCGCTCGAGCGGATACCGTTGAAGCGGCTCGGCACGCCCGCCGACATGGCTGGCGCCGCGCTGTTCCTGGCATCGCCGCTTGCGTCCTACATCATCGGCCAGACCATCGTGGTCGATGGAGGGCTGATACTTTGAACGGTTGATAACGCTCAAGAGGAACCCGAACGGGTCTTGCCGGTTACCTCCACCTGAAACAGGAGTTACCGCGATGGACAAGGATAGAATTGTCGGCTCGGCCAAGGATTTCGCCGGCAAGGTCGAAGGCGCCGTCGGCGACATGGCCGGCGATGCGAAGACACAGGCCGAGGGCCGGGCGCGCGAAGCGGCCGGCACCGTGCAAAATCTGTACGGCCAGGCCAAGGATGCAGCGCGCGACGCCACCGATGCCGCTGTCAACTATGCCAAGGACGCCTATGACAACAGCGGCGACACCGTTCGCAGCAGCCAGAAGGCGGTGGCGAAAACCGTGCAGGAAAATCCGCTCGGCGCGCTCTTGGTCGCAGGCGGAATTGGTTTTGCGCTGGCGTTGTTGATGACACGCCAGCCGCGCCGCCCGCCGCCGCGCTGGCGCTATTAAGGCTAACCTTCATCGCGAAGACGCGCGAGAAGCGCTCTTCGCGTGAGGGTCTGAGAAACTATCGCGTGAAATTGCCCGGCGGAACCTCCGCCGATCGGCCGACATTGCCCGGCGGGCGCGGCGCGCCGGGTACGATCGGCGTGCGCTGCGGACCGGCTGCCGGTGGCGCCTGGCGGGGCGCTGTTCCAAAGCCGCCTCCAAAGCCGCCTCCGAAGAAGTCGCGAAGTGAAGGCTGCCCGGTCTGGGCCGGCGCTTGCTCGATTTGGGGCGGACGGAATTGCCGCCTCTGTTGCGGCTGAAGCGGCTGCTGTGGCAGCACGAGTTGCTTCTGGGCCGGTGATGGCGCCATCGTTCCGCCTGGCGAGGTTGGCGATGTCGCTGCAACCGGTGTGTCGCCCCTGGCCTGTTCGCGGCCGACTTCGCGGCGCGGCCAGGCAAAATCATCGGCGCGACCGGCCGGCGCAGCCAGCGCTTCGCCCTTCACCAGTGTCCGTGCCGCGAGCGCATCGACCCCGGCAGGACGTGAGCCCGGACCGCCCAGCAATTGATCGGTACCGACAGAGGAGGCCACCAGCGGCAGGATCGGCCCCGCCATCGGGCGCGGCGCCGGCTGGCCGGGAACGGCACTGGCTTCGGGTGTCGCCGGCTCGATCGGCAGCGTAATCGGCCCGGACCGCGAGGCGAGCAGGCGCGTCACCTCGCGCTCGACATAGTGGGCGAGCTTGCGGGCGCCGGGCTTGGTGAAAAACATGCCGTCGGAAGTACGCAACTGCCGGATCTGGCCTTCGAAGTCGGGGCCCTTCTGGAGGAAGCGGCCGGCTTCATCGACAAAGCCGTCCCAGACGTCGACATAGGTAATGCCGGCTTTGCCGGCACCGTCGCGATAGAGCGCGTCGAGGAACAGCATATCCGACGTTCCCTTCGGGCCGCGGATCGCCGGCAGGCCAACCCACAGCACCGGCACGCCCTTGCTCTTGAGCACGCCGATCAGCTCTTCGATCTTCTTGGCGTAGAGTTCGACCCAGCGCTCGTCGCGGAACTCATAGAGGCCGCCGCCCGTGCGCGCGGTCTTTTCCGGTGCCGCGTTGGGCGGCGCATCGTTTTCGGCGTCGTCCAGTTCGGCGTCGCCGGGTTTTTCGTTCGGCTTTGCGGCGTCGGTTTTGGCAGCGTCGGTTTTGGCAGCGTCGGTCTTGGCGGCTTCCGTCGAACCTTCCGGTTTCGGTTTCGCCGCGTCCGCCGGTTTGGCATCCGTCTTGGCGTCGGACTTGGCGCGCGGGTCCTTTTTTTCGTCTTTCTTGTCGGTCTTCTTCTCGGTTGCCGCCTCGCGTATCGCCTGGCGATCGTGGATTCCGAGCATCACGACGATGGCGTCGGGTTTCTCGGTGGCGAGGATGCTTCTGGCGGCGGCGGCCCAATCGGCGGGCTCGCCGCGCGGCTGATACTTGATCAGGCCCGACACGGTCTTGTGCTTGCGGATGACGCCCATGTCGGGCTGCTCCGAATAGGCATCTTCCAGGCCATAGCCAAGCCAGTCGGCCATGGCGTCGCCGATCACCAGCACGTTTCGCTCTGCTGTTGTGTCACGCTTGGCGGGGCCTGGCGCGCGAGAAAAATCCTGGCGCGGCGCCTGCGGGGACTGCTGCTGCTGCTGGAATGGTGTGAAGAAATCGCCGCCGAACCAGCCGCCGCCGCCTCGTTGTGGCGCCTGCCGCTGCGGCGGACCGCCGAAGCCGCCGAAATTGAAGAACTGCGCCGAGGCCGGTCCCGCAATCCCGATCAGGAGCGCGATCGCAACGGCGATCGCGACCAGCGGACCGGTCTCGGTGAACACGCGCAAGAAGGACGTAAATTTCGGCATCCGGCTCGGGTCGCAATGGATTCGAGAGACGTGAAATATACTAGCGGAATCGGGCCGCAAGCGGGCAGATTTCAGAACCCATAAACCCGGGTTCCGGCGCCATCGTCAAGGCTCGCGCCGAATCGTGGTTTCAGGGATAGATTCGGGACAAAAGACGGGCATTTAGCGACCCCGCAGGCGCTCCAAAACGTCTGAGGAGGCGAACCCGTCCGCGGGCGCCCCGATCGAGGCCTGGAAGCCGCGCAGCGCCTCCCGGGTCAGCCCGCCGAATTGGCCATCTGGCGTTCCCTTGTATAAGCCGCGCTGGGCCAGCAATTGCTGCAGTTCCAGCCGCTCGGCCCGCGACAGCACCCGTTCCTGCCGGGGCCAGGGTTGCACGAAGGGTGCCCCGCCCCGCAGGCGGTCAGCGAAATGGCCGATCGCCAGCGCATACGCCTCTGCCGGGTTGTATTTCATGATCACCCGGAAGTTCTGCAGCATCAGGAAGCCCGGGCCCTCGGCGCCGGCCGGCGCCAGCAGATAGGCCTTCTCGGTCAAGTCCGGGAATGCCTTGTCGCCGGCGCGGCCGAGGCCCAGTTGCTGCCACTGCGCGATCGTCATCGCCTTGGCCTTGTCCGCCAGCATGAAATTGAAGCCCTGCGGCAGCACCACCTCGTAGCCCCAGGTTCGGCCGGTCTGCCAGCCATCCTTCCTGAGGTTGTTGGCAGTCGAGGCGATCAGGTCGGCGGGATTGTCGACGACATCGCGGCGTCCGTCGCCGTCAGCGTCCACGGCGTATCGCTTGAAGGCGGTCGGCATGAACTGGGTCGGTCCGAACGCACCGGCCCAGGAACCGCGCAACTGTTCGGGACGCAGATCGCCGCGGTTGAGGATTTCGAGCGCGGTGAGGAACTCGTCCTTGAAGTAGGCCTGGCGGCGGCCGACGCAGGCCAGCGTCGCGGTGGAATTGAGGACGCTGCGGTCGCCCATCTGCGTCGAGTAGTTGGATTCGATGCCCCAGATCGAGGCGATGATGTAGCGGTCGACGCCACTGGTCTTTTCGACGGCGTCGAACTGCGGCTTGTATCTGGCGAGGACCTCGCGGCCCTTGGCGAGGCGGTTGTCGTTCACGAGAATGTCGAGATAGTCCCAGATCGCCTTGGTGAATTCGGGCTGCGAATCCATCAGGTCCATGATGCGCAGGTCGGGCGTCAGCCCGGCGGTGAAACGCGCGAAATTTTCCTGGGTGATGTTGCGGCGTGCGGCATCGGGCCACATTCCGGCGACGCAATTGGGGAAGTTTGCCGCCGCCTGGCGGATCGCGTCGGCGGTCATCAGAGGGTGGCCGGAGCCGCCGTCCTCGCCGCTCCAGGGCGGCGGCCCACCGTCCTGGCCTTGCGTGGCCTGCGGCGCCTGGGCTGATTTCTGGCCGGAGAAGATATTTCCGAGAAAGTTCGAAACCCCGTTGTTGCCGGATTGGGCATGGGATGAGCCGACAACAACTGCCTGGCTGGAACATATCAACGCGGCCGCAATCATGATCGCGCGGGTTCGATTGGTCATCGTTGGTTCCGTCATGCCATGCCGTGTCCGTCCGCCGCTTCGTCCCCGATCGAGAAGGCCTTGCCACGGTTTCCAATGGATTAACGAGGCGGCATTTTGTCGTCGCGGCCGGCTGCCGCAAGGGGCCGGTACGGCAAACGGTAACGGTACCATACATCCGCCTTTGTTCCCGGATGCAAACCGGCTAGGAACGTGCCATCAAGGCGCTTTCATTGTTCCAATACTCCCTCATTGCCAAGGCCTTCGACATCCCATGAAAATCCGTAAAGCCGTCTTCCCGGTCGCCGGTCTCGGCACCCGCGTCCTGCCCGCCACCAAGGCGATGCCGAAGGAGATGCTGACCATCGTCGACAAGCCGCTGATCCAGTATGTGGTCGACGAAGCTAAGGAAGCCGGCATCGAGCATTTCGTGTTCGTGACCGGACGCAACAAGGGCGTGATCGAGGATCATTTCGACCGGATGTTCGAACTCGACTCCACGCTCGCCGCGCGCGGCAAGAAGGCCGAGCAGGACATTCTGGCGCGCGACCAGCCCGAAGCGGGCGCCATGAGCTTCACCCGTCAGCAGGCGCCGCTCGGCCTGGGACATGCGGTCTGGTGTGCGCGCGACATCGTCGGCGATGAGCCTTTCGCCGTGGTGCTGCCGGACGAACTGGTGCTGAACAATCCCGGCTGCCTGAAGCAGATGATCGAGGCTGCGGAAAAACTCGGCGGCAAGTCCAACCTGCTCGCGGTCGAAGCGGTGCCGGACCATCTCACCCATCAGTACGGCATCTGCGGCGTCGGCAAGCGCCTCGCCGCCAACATGTTCGAGGTCGACGGCATGGTGGAGAAGCCGCCGAAGGGAACGGCGCCGTCCAATCTTTCGATCACCGGGCGCTACATCCTGCAGCCGGAAATCTTCAAGATTCTCGAAACCCAGGAGCGCGGCGCGGGCAACGAGATCCAGCTCACCGATGCGATGAAAACGCTATCCGGGACGCAAAGCTTCTACGGCGTGGAATTCGAGGGCGAGCGGCACGATTGCGGCTCGAAAGCCGGCTTCCTGCGCGCCAACATCGCCTACGGCATGGCGCGCGACGATTTGCGCGATGGTCTGCGCGCCGAGATGAAGAATTATCTGGAGAAGTGACGAGAGCGGCGCTCAGGCGGCCTCTCCTCAATCGTCATCATCCGCGAAGGCGGATGATCCAGTATTCCAGAGACAGTAGTGATCAATCGAGAAGCCGTGGCGTACTGGATGCCCGCCTTCGCGGGCATGACGAGATTGCTTAAGCCACCAGCGCAAGCTGCGAGACGGCGGCCAGGACCGACTGATTGCGGCCGTTGTTCTTGGCCGCATAGAGCGCCTTGTCGGCGGCTTCGATGAGCTCAGGCCAGTCCATCGGCGCTGCGGGCGTCAGGCTAGCGACGCCGATGCTGACGGTCGTGACATCGGGATGTTCCGACCAGTGCTCGACCTTCAGGCGGATGGTTTCGGCAATGGAGAACGCTTCGACGGCCGTAAGCCCCGGCAGCAGCACCGCGAACTCCTCGCCGCCGTAACGCGCCGCGCAGTCGCCGGCCCTACGCACCGAGTCCGAAATGCAGATGGCAATGCCGACCAGCACCTGATCGCCAGCCTGATGCCCATACCTGTCGTTGTAGGCCTTGAAATGATCGGCATCGATCATCAGCACCGCGACCGGCGTGTTGTTGCGCGCCGCGCGTCGCCACTCCGCATCGATCGCATGATCGAATTTGCGCCGATTCCTGAGTCCGGTAAGTGCGTCGGTCGTCGCGAGTTCTTCCAGCCTTTCCTCGGCCTCCGCGCGCCGGCCGATCTCGCGCGCGAGGAAAAGGGCGGTGCCGACCACGAACAGGATCAGCACCAGCATGATCGCGCCGATGCGGATCACTTCCCTGTGCCAAAACTTGAGCACCGTCGAGAGCGGCTTTCCGACCACGACAAAGAACAAATTCGTGCTGCCGCTCCGAACGTAAAGCCGCGGCGTCGGATCTACCGGCCCGACGCCGGCATAGGCTGAGCCTTGTTTCAGGTTGTCGGCACTCCAGTTCTTTCGTTCCGCCAAACTTTTCCCAATGATGTCCAGGTCGAACGGCGTCCGCATGATGATGGTGCGGTCGCGGCGCAGCACGGTGATCGTATCGCCGGGGTCGAGCGTGAGCCGGGCGAACAGGCCATGGAAATAGCTGAAGCGGATCGAGCCGACGACGACGCCGAGAAAGCTGCCGTCATGGTCGGTGATGCGCCGGCTCAGCACGATCGAGAAGGCGCCCCGGTGCAGCATCGGGCGGCTCATGTACAAGCCCGCGTCGGGATTGTCGCGATGAACCTGGAAGTATTCTTCGCCGCTGCGGTTTTCCGCCACGGGATCGAGGCTCGCCGCATCGATCGTCAGCCTGCCCTCGGCGTCGAACACCTGGATCGCGCCGAAATGCTTGGCGGTGGCGGCGTGATCGAACAGAATTAGATGCCGGATCTCCTTGCTGACGTTTCTGATCGCCGGCATCACCAGATTGCTGGCGACATTGCGCAGCGACAGGTCATAGACCTCGATGTTGCGGCTGATGTCGGCATCGATTCCGGAGGCGAGATTCTCGAGCGTCTGACGGGCGAGTTCTTCCTCGCCGCGGCGCATGTCGAACATGACGCTGGCGCAAATCGCGGAAAAGCCGATCACGGTCGCGATCGTCGATGCGACCAGGAGTTTGGCCGACAGCCGCCAGGGCCGCGGGCCGGGGCTTTTCCCAAACGAGGCTTTTCTGGTCAAGTCTTTGCGCCGTCCGAATGGCATCGTCCGCTCCAGCCTGCTGGTATGCGCGAGATACGTTGTTGTGGCCTTAAGCGGCGACAGCGATGTTGGAATACGTTAACGCTTGGTTGTCGGCATCGACGGTCTTGTGCAAATCGCCATTGGGGACACGCGTGAACGTTTACGACCCGCTGCGGGACTATCTCAAGGCGCAGAAACTTCCCGAATTCGTGCTGAGCTTCGAACAGATCGAGGAGATCATCGATGCGGCCCTGCCGCGCGCCGCGCACCGCGCCTCATGGTGGGAGACGTTGCGCAGCCCGCAGGAAAAGATGCCGCAGCGCGAAGCCTGCCTGGAGGCCGGCTATCTCGCGACAAGACAGGCCGACGGGAAGAGCGTGAAGTTCAAGCGGATGCCGGTAAAGCGGTGAACTGAACCGTCGTCCCGGGCTTGACCCGGGACCCATACGCTGCGGCCTAAATTGTCGCAAAGGAAGATAACGACCAGCGCGCAAGGCAATATCCGCCGGTGGTTATGGGTCCCGGGTCAAGCCCGGGACGACAAGAGAAATCAGCTCGCCGCCTCGAGCCGTTCTTCCGTGAGCAGCCGCATCGCTGCGTCGGCATCCATCGGCTCGCCGAAGGCAAAGCCCTGGGCGTATTCGCAGCCGAGTTGATAGAGCTCGACGGCATCCGAATCGGTCTCGGCGCCTTCCGCGACCACGTCCATGCCGAGGTCGTGCGCCAGCGCGATGATCGATTTCAGGATCACGGGCCGCGTGCCGCGGCTGGTGGTGCGCACGAACGACTGGTCGATCTTGATGGTGTCGAACGGGAAGCGCTGCAGATAGGCCAGCGAGGAATGGCCGGTGCCGAAATCGTCGAGCGACAGCCCGGTGCCGAGTTCGCGGATGCGTGTCAACATCTGCGCCGCGTGCTCGGGGTTTTCCATGACGAGCGATTCCGTCAGCTCCAGCTTGAGCGTGCCGCGCGCGACTGAGGAGCGCGACAGCACGGTGCGGATGTCGTGGATCAGGTCGTGGCGCAGCAACTGCCGGGAGGAGACGTTGACGCTAGCGAAGATCGGCTCGCGCGAGCGCATCGCGCGCTGCCAGACCGCGAGCTGCCGGGCGGTCTGGTCCATCACGAACATGCCGAGATCGACGATCAGGCCGATCTCTTCGGCGATCGAGATGAATTCGGAAGGCGACATCCGCCCGAGCTTGGGGTGGTCCCAGCGCGCCAAAGCCTCGAAGCCGGCAATCGAGCGATCTTCCAGCCGCACGATCGGCTGATAGAGAATCGTGATTTCCTGCCGCTCGATGGCGCGGCGCAATTCGCTTTCCAGCGTCAGGCGGTCGGTCTTGCGCGCGCGCATGGCGGGCTTGTAGACGTCGATGCGGTCGCCGCCGATGCGCTTGGAGTGATACATCGCAAGCTCGGCATCCTTGATGATCTCTTCGGACAATTGCGTCTGCGGATCGGACAGCGCGAGCCCGATGGAGGCGGTCAGGAAGATCTCGCGGTCGTTGAAGGCGATCGGCGCGCGGATGGTCTTGCGGATGGTTTCGGCGAAGGCGGTGATGCGGGCCGGGTCCTGCTCCGACATCAGGATCAGCGCGAACTGGTCGCCGGAGAGCCGGGCCAGCGTGTCCTGCGGTTTCAGAATCCGCGTCAGCCGCCGCGCCAATGTCAGCAGAATGG
>PNLC01000143.1 GCA_013822885.1 Bradyrhizobium sp. | reverse complement strand
CGTGCGCGTCTTTACCGGCCGTACCTCGATGGGCGTGCGCGGCATTGCGCTGGCGCAGAACGACACGCTGATCTCGCTCGCCATCCTCAGGCATGTCGAGGCGACCTCGGACGAGCGGTCCGCCTACCTCAAGATGCGCCGTGCGGTCGCTGGTGAAACCGCGGCAGAAGAGCCTGCGGAGGCCGAGGGCGAGGAGGCATCGACCGCCATCCAGCTCAAAGAGGATCGCTATGTCGAGATGTCCGCGCAGGAGCAGGTGGTGCTGACGGTCTCCGTCAATGGTTACGGCAAGCGCACCTCGTCCTACGAGTACCGCACCACCGGCCGCGGCGGCAAAGGCATCGTCGCCATGAGCGTCAACAACCGCAACGGCAAGCTGGTGGCGTCATTCCCGGTCGAGGAATCCGACCAGATCATGCTGGTCACTGACAAGGGCCAGTTGATCCGCTGCCCGGTCGAGGGCATCCGGATCGCCGGCCGCTCGACGCAGGGGGTCATCGTGTTCGACACCGCCGAGGACGAGCACGTGGTGTCGGTCGAGCACATCGGCGAGGACACCGAGAACGGCAACGGAAACTGATGCGATCTTCGGGCAACGCAAGATCGCGCCCCTGAAACGCAGATGGCGAGCGGGGGCATCCCTACTCGCCATCATTGCGTTTCCGAGGAGGTTGGTCGGAACGAAATTTGTGCTCCTACGGCGTACGGTCAGCGGTAACCAGACGCACTTCCTTCACCGGCTTCGAGCCAACGGTGCGGAGGCAGGAAGCCTCGAAGTTCGGCCATGACTGCTGCGAGCAGTCCTTAGCGGTACGAATTTCCAGCCGGTCGCCCTTGGCAAGCGCCTGCGGCACGCTGGCTGCGACCTCCGGGGCAAAGCCGGGCAGCACGGTCAGCGCGGCGGCGATGAAGGCGGCAGCAGCGATGGCGGAAATAGCCTTGATCATGACGGTCCCCTGAACGGGCCTTTGCGGCCCCGTCGTTTCGTTGGTGGTGTTCTAGCCAGTGCAAGTTTCCGGCTGTCTTCGCCGGGTCGGAAAACGATTTCGTCCGCGCCCGATTTTGTTTCGTCGGCCATTGGCTGACGAAACAATCCCGTCTCGCCCGGGGATATGCCTGGGGCCCGAGACTGGTTCAGTGACCGATCCGAAATAAAAGGCCCCGCCTGTGGGGAACCCTATCCGGCTTGCCGGACCGCCCGGAGCGGGGTAGATGGGTCCTATGCCTCGTATCGCGCTTTATCCCGGCTCATTCGACCCCGTCACCAACGGCCATCTGGACGTGGTCCAGAGCGCCGTCAGCCTGTGCGACCGCCTGATCGTCGCCATCGGCGTACACCCCGGCAAGAAACCGCTGTTTTCGACGGAGGAGCGGCTGGACATGGTCCGGGCGGTATTCGGCCCCATCGCCGCCAGGGCCGGCTGCGCGTTCGACGCCACCACCTATGACAATCTGACGGTCACCGCGGCCCAACAGGCCGGCGCCACCATCATGATCCGGGGCCTGCGTGACGGCACCGACCTCGACTACGAGATGCAGATCGCCGGCATGAACGAAACCATGGCGCCGAAGGTGCACACCGTGTTCCTGCCGGCTTCGGTGGCGGTCCGCCCGATCACCGCCACACTGGTACGCCAAATCGCCGCCATGGGTGGCGACGTCTCGGCGTTTGTTCCGCCATCGGTTGCTGCCAGCCTGAAGACCAAATTCTCGGGTTGACGCGTTACCACGCGACTTGAAACGATTTCCTGCTTTCACCTGACCGGAGTTTTCATGATCCGAATTCTCGCACTCGTCGCCGCGCTCGTCTGCGCCGTGCCCGCGATCGCCCAGCCGCTTCCCGCCAATCTCGACAAGGCGAATGCGGTCGTGATCGACACCACCAAGGGCCGCATCGTGATCAAGCTGCGCAGCGACCTCGCGCCCCAGCACGCCGAGCGCATCAAGCAGCTCGCGCGCGAGGGCTATTATAACAACGTGCCGTTCCACCGCGTGATGGACGGCTTCATGGCGCAGACCGGCGACGGCCAGAACTTCAACGGCACCGGCGGTTCGAAACTTCCGAACCTCAAGCAGGAATTCTCCAACGTCCCGTTCAAGCGCGGCATCGTCGGCATGGCGCGCCGCGGCGACAGCGTCGACAGCGCCAACTCGCAGTTCTTCATCATGTTCGCGGACGGATCGAGCCTCAACGGCCAGTACACCGTGGTCGGCGAGGTCGTGTCCGGCATGGATGTGGTCGACAAGCTGAAGAAGGCGCCTCCCGGCTCGCCCGGCGGTCAGGTCACCGACCCCGACAAGATGGTGAAGGTGCAAGTCGCATCCGACGTCAAGTGAGGCCATGGCGACGCCGCGCAGCAAGCCATTCCACTGGTTTGCGGCGGCGCTGCTGTGGCTTGCGTTCGGCGCGCCGGCATCGGCGCAAGGCGAGCAACTCGACACCATCAAGGATGTCTTTGCCAAGCTGCATTCGTGCTGGAGACCGCCACCGACATCTCGCGCCGACCCGATGGACATTACGGTCATCGTCAGCTTCAACCGCCAGGGCGCCATTCTGGGCCGTCCCAGGATCACTTATGAATCCGAAAGCGCCAGCGACAACGACCGGCTGGCATACCGGACGGCCGTGATGGAAACATTGCAACGCTGTACGCCGTTGCCATTTACCGAGGGACTGGGCGGTGCGGTCGCCGGCAGGCCTTTTGCGATCCCGTTCAGAACCCGCAAACGTCCACCCCAACCAGAAGAGAAACGAGCATGGCTGATACAGAAAATACTTTGATCCTTGAAACCACCCAGGGACCCGTCACCATCGAAATGCGCCCCGACCTGGCGCCGGGCCACGTCGCCCGGATCAAGGAACTGGTGCGCGAGGGCTTCTACGACGGCATCGTGTTCCATCGCGTGATCGAAGGTTTCATGGCGCAGACCGGTTGCCCGCAGGGCACCGGCACCGGCGGCTCCGGCAAGAAACTGAAGGCCGAGTTCAACAAGGAACCGCATGTGCGCGGCACCACCTCGATGGCCCGCGCCGCCAGCCCGGATTCTGGCGACAGCCAGTTCTTCATCTGCTTCGACGATGCCGCGTTCCTCAACGGCCAGTACACCGTCTGGGGCAAGGTCACCGAGGGCATGGAAAACGTCGACAAGATCAAGCGCGGCGAGCCGGTGCAGAACCCCGACAAGATCGTCAAGGCGCACATGGCCGCGGACGCGGCTTGAGCTAATGCCGTCATTTCGGGGCGACGCGAAAGCATCGAACCCGGAATCCCGAGATTCCGGGTTCACGCTTCGCGTGCGCCGGAATGACGCCTAGCGAGTGAAGCGCGACCGCGCCATGCGCACCGATCTCTTCGACTTCGAACTCCCAGCCACGAGCATCGCGCTGCGGCCCGCGAGCCCGCGTGATTCCGCGCGGATGCTGGTGGTGCAGCCCGATGGCGTGTTGCGCGACCGCACCATTGGTGACCTGCCGACATGGCTCGAGCCCGGCGACCAGCTCGTCGTCAACGACACCAAGGTGATTTCCGCACAACTCAAAGGCCGCCGCATCGGCCGCGCCACCGAGCCGAAGATCGAGGCGACGCTGATCAAGCGGCTGGACGGTTCGCGCTGGCAGGCGCTGATCAAGCCGGCCAAAAAGCTCGCGCCCGGCGACATCGTTCGCTTCGGCAATGAAGGCAAGGTCTGCCTACTCGGCCATCTCGATGCCGAGGTCGAAGCCAAGGGCGACGACGGCGAGGTCACGCTGTCGTTCTCGCTTCACGGACCGGCGCTCGACCAGGCCATCGCCGATCTCGGTACCCCGCCGCTGCCGCCCTACATCGCCTCGAAGCGCACGCCCGACGACCAGGACGCCGCCGACTACCAGACCATGTTCGCAGCCAATGAAGGCGCCGTCGCCGCGCCTACCGCGGGGCTGCATTTCACGCCGCAGCTCGAGGCGGCGCTGCGCGCCCGCGGCCTCGACCTACACCGCCTGACGCTGCATGTCGGGGCAGGGACCTTTCTGCCGGTCAAGGCCGAGGAAACATCCGAACACAGGATGCATGCCGAGTGGGGCTCGATTTCGGCAGCGACCGCCGAAGCATTGAACGCAGCGCGCACCAAAGGAGGCCGCATCGTAGCGGTCGGCACCACCTCGTTGCGGCTGCTCGAGAGCGCCACCACGGAAGACGGCAACATTCAACCCTTCGATGCCGAGACCTCGATCTTCATCACGCCGGGCTATCGCTTCCGCGCGGTCGATATTCTCCTGACCAACTTCCATCTGCCGCGCTCGACGCTGTTCATGCTGGTGTCGGCCTTCTCCGGGCTCGACACCATGAAGCACGCCTATGCGCACGCGATCAGCAAGGGATACCGCTTCTATTCGTATGGCGATGCGTGCCTGCTGTTTCGCGCGCGAGAGTGATGGCAGGATTGGGGCGAACCACAGTGCTTAGCAGCGGGTGCGAGGATTGCACGCAGTGTGTCTTAAAATCAGCGCTTCGAGAGAGTGACCGGGGCTTTCAACGGTGGTATATTCTCTTTGCTTTTACACTGATATCGGGCTCCTCATGAACATCCGTTCCGCAAAGGTCGATGAACTTGCGCAGCGTCTTGCTCGCTTGACCGGCGAGGATGTCGAGACCGCGTTGGAGCGCGCTATTGAGGAGCGGTTGTCCCGAGTTGCGCCTTCTCCGCCCGCCGACAGAAAAGCTGCCCTGGATTCCTTCTTCGAGAAGGCATCCCGTATGCCTGTTCTTGATTCCCGTCCGGCGGACGAGATCGTTGGTTATGATCGTCTTGGGCTGCCGTCTTGATGGTTCTGGATACGTCCGCGATCATCGCGACCATCGCGAATGAACCAGACGGTCCGCGCTATCGCGCGGCGATGCTTGGTGCCGACTGCTTGTTGATTTCCGCGGTAGCCGTCCTGGAAACCAAAGTCGTTCTCTTGGCGCGGCTAGGGCCGGAGGCTGTAGATCTTTTCGACCACCTACTGGAGTACGCTGGAATCGTCGTCGTTCCATTCGACGATGAAATGGCGAGAGCCGCATTCGAAGCATTTCGACGTTTTGGCAAGGGGCGGGGGCATCCCGCTCAGCTGAATATTGTCGATTGCGCCGTATATGCGCTCGCCAAAGTGCGTTCCCAACCCCTTCTTTTCAAAGGTGGCGACTTCGCGCGGACGGACGTCCTGTCCGCCGCGATCTGATCCGCACAAAGTGGTATGCGCGGCGCGACGCGCCGAACTCCGTGGGTCACGTGCGGACAGGACCCACCTCAAGCCATGACCCGCTGCGGCAGCAACTCCGCGATCTGGATCGCGTTCAGCGCGGCGCCCTTCAGGAGCTGGTCCGCCGACACGAACATCGAGATCGAGTGACCGCTGGGATCGCTGAGGTCCTTGCGGATGCGGCCGACCAGCACGTCGTCCTGGCCTGACGCATCGATCGGCATCGGGAAGTAGTTCTTCGCGCGGTCGTCGACGATTCTGACGCCGGGCGCCTTCGACAGGATCGCGCGTACCTCGTCCTCGGTGATCGGCTTTTCGCATTCAAACGTAATCGCCTCGCAATGGGCGCGCAGCACCGGCACGCGCACGCAGGTGACGCCGATGGCGATCTGCTCGTCCTCAAAAATCTTGCGCGTCTCCTTGATGACCTTGGTCTCCTCGTCGTTGTAGCCGGTCTCGGGATCGATCGCCGTGTTGTGGCTGAAGACGTTGAAAGCGTAGGGCAGCGGGATCACCTTGGGCGTGAACGGCCGGCCGTCGAGATAGGCGCGGGTCGATTCCACCAGTTCGTCCATCGCCGCCGCACCAGCACCGCTGGCCGCCTGATAGGTCGATACGATCATGCGCTTGATGCGGTTCTGCCGATGGATCGGCCACAGCGGCACCAGTGCGGTGATCGCCGAGCAATTCGGGTTGGCGATGATGCCCTTGTGGTCGCGGATGCGGCCCGCGTTGATTTCCGGGATCACCAGCGGCACGTTCGGGTCCATCCGGAACGCCGAGGAATTGTCGACCACGACCGCGCCGGCCTTCACCGCAGCGGGCGCGAACTTCCGCGAGATGCCTCCGCCGGCCGAGAACAGCGCGATGTCGACGCCGTCGAACGACCGCTCGGTGAGCTCCTCGATCGCGATCTTTTCGCCGCGGAAATCGATGGTCCTGCCGGCCGAGCGGGCGCTCGCCAGCGCCTTGAGCCTGCCGACGGGAAAGTTGCGCTTGTCCATGGTGGCGATGAATTCGGCGCCTACGGCGCCGGTCACGCCGACGATGGCAACAACGGGTTGGTAGCTCACGGGTCGATCCTCTTGGTTGAATGCTGCAGGCAATAAAAAAGCCCCGGTCCTTTTCAGGCGGGGCTTCGGTTCGGATGTTGCGATCGATCGACTACGCGCGCACGGCTCCCGAGCCCCCGGAGGGTGCTTTGGTTTTCGCCGTGGTTTTGGTCGAGTTCGTCATGGCGCGGACTTATGCGGCAGGTTCGGGCCGCCGTCAACGGGTTTTGGACGGAAAATCGGCGCAAAGCGGGTTGAACGGGGTGGCTTTGTCACGCCATAAGCTCAGCCATGAGCCTCCCCGACATGAGCCTTCCCAACCATTTTGAACTGCTTGCCACCGAGGGTGCCGCCCGCGCCGGCCGCCTGAGCACGCCGCATGGCGTGGTGCGGACGCCGGCCTTCATGCCGGTCGGCACGGCGGGTGCGATGAAGGGCATGCACTGGCGCGAGGTGCGCGATGCCGGCGCCGATATCGTGCTCGGCAACACCTATCACCTGATGCTGCGACCGGGCGCGGAGCGTATCGCTGCGCTGGGCGGCTTGCAGACCTTCACCGGCTGGAACGGGCCGATGCTGACTGACTCCGGCGGCTTCCAGGTGATGTCGCTGTCGGATCTGCGCAAGGTGAGCGAGAAGGCGGTGACGTTCCGCTCGCATATCGACGGCGCCAAGGTCGAACTGTCGCCGGAACGTTCGATCGAGGTGCAGCGGCTGCTCGGGTCGGATATCGCGATGCAGATGGATGAGTGCGTGCGGCTGCCGGCGGAGCGCGCCGACATCGAGCGCGCGATGCGGTTGTCGCTGCGCTGGGCGGAGCGCAGCAAGCGCGCGTTCGAGACTGCGCCCGAAGGCTACATGCTGTTCGGCATCGTGCAGGGTGGCGACATTCCCGAGATGCGCCACATCAGCGCGCGCGGACTGGTCGACATCGGCTTCCACGGCTACGCGATCGGCGGGCTCGCGGTCGGCGAGCCGCAGGCCGTGATGCTTGCGATGATCGAGGCGACCGCGCCGGCGCTGCCTGCGGATCGCCCGCGCTACCTGATGGGCGTCGGCACGCCGGAGGATCTGCTGGAAGCGGTGGCGCGCGGCATCGACATGTTCGATTGCGTGATGCCGACCCGCAACGGCCGGCACGGCATGGCGTTCACCCGCTTCGGCCAGATCAACCTGCGCAATGCGCGCCACGCCGACGATCCGCGGCCGCTCGACGAGGAGAGCGACTGGCCATCGACGCGCGACATTTCACGCGCCTATCTGCATCATCTGGTTCGGTCGGGCGAGACTCTGGGCGCGATGCTGCTGTCGGAAATCAACGTCGCCTACTACCAGCGTCTAATGTGCGGCATGCGCGAGGCGATCGCCGCCGGCACGTTCGAGACGTTCAAAAAACAAACGCGCGCCGGATGGGCGCGCGGAGACATTCCACCGAGATAGATTTCAGTTGCAGACGAACCTCTTCACGGAATGCTTGGTCACGAAGCCGTAACCGCAGGTGTCGCAGGTCCAGAGATAGGTGATGGCGTGATCGCTCAGATAGGCTGAAGCTTCGGCGGCCACCATCGTGTCGACACAGACCGGGCAGGTGGGCAGGTCGCAGCCGCGCGGGTCCGGCCTCAATGCGATGGTCGACTGGATTTCAGCAATAGCTGGCATCGTGTGACCTCCTTTGCGATCTGAAAGAGTTACGATTTGGATTGTGCCCTTAGCCCACGACGAAAGTATACATCGAATTGTTTGACGTTGTCGCAACACAAATGCGTTGGATTGGCGTTTCTTTCATGGGGTTCGATTTTGCGATGCAGCGAATTTTCGACCCAGCCGTTTCCATCTTGCGCATTGGCTTGAGGCGCTCATAAGTAGCAGGAGCCGCCCGTTCCCGCACGATATCGTTACAGGAGTGTCGAGATGGATGCGTCGTCAGCGCCAGGTGCAGTGCACCGGCCCGGCCGAGGCCGGGTTTTCGACTCCATCCTCGATGCGATCGGCGATACTCCGATCGTCCGTCTGCGCAAATTGCCTCAAGTGCATGGTGTTAGCGCAACCATCCTTGCCAAGCTCGAATATTTCAACCCCGCGGCGAGCGTCAAGGATCGCATCGGTGCCGCAATGGTGATCGCGATGGAAAAGGCCGGCGTGATCAATGCGGACACCGTGCTGATCGAACCCACCTCCGGCAATACCGGCATTGCGCTGGCATTTGTCGCGGCCTCGCGCGGCTACAGGCTGAAACTGGTGATGCCGGAATCGATGTCGATCGAGCGGCGCAAGATGCTGGCCTTCCTCGGGGCCGAGATCATTCTGACACCGGCGGCCCAGGGCATGAAAGGCTCGATTGCGACCGCCGAGGAACTGGTGCGCACGACGCCCAACGCGGTCATGCCGCAGCAGTTCAAGAACCTCGCCAACCCGGAAATCCACCGCCGCACCACGGCGGAGGAGATCTGGAACGACACCGGCGGCACCATCGATTTCTTCGTCGCGGGCGTCGGCACCGGCGGCACCATTACCGGCGTCGGACAGGTGCTCAAGCCGCGCAAGCCTTCGTTGCGGGTGGTCGCCGTCGAGCCCGAGGAAAGCCCGGTGCTGTCAGGCGGGCAGCATACGCCGCACAAGATCCAGGGCATCGGCGCGGGCTTCGTGCCGGACATTCTGGATCGATCGGTGATCGACGAGATCGTC
>PNLC01000142.1 GCA_013822885.1 Bradyrhizobium sp. | reverse complement strand
CCAGCGCATCCGCCAGCCGACGCGATGCGACCGAGCCCGGCCCCTTGCCGTCTCCGGCGGCGTTGCGCAAGCTCGCGACCGTTCCCTTCAGCGCCTCCACATTCTCTGCGTCCGTGGGTGCCGCATCGACCTGGTCGGGGTTTAGCGCGGGCCCGACCACCTTGGCGGCCTGCGCGATCAGTTTCAGCTTCGCAGGCTGGTCCTCAGGCACGAAACTGTCCAGCGACATCACGCGAAGGACTTCGGGCACTTTCTCAAGCCGCGCCTCGATCTTCTTCGCCTCGGCCTCCGAATTGGTCAGCACATTGATGGCGTTGGCGCCGGTATTGGGATCCTTGCGCAGATCGAGGAAGGTCGCGATCGATTCGGCGTTCGGATTGCGCAGGTTGATCGGGTTGAAGTCGAACTTGAGGAAATAGAGCAGCGGCAGGCCGGCCACGACGACGAGCAGCGTACCGACGATGATTACGACGCGATGCTTCTCGAGGAACTCGTCCACCGGCGCCAGGAACGCATAGCCGACAGGCTCGCTTTCACCGGGCGGGTGAAGCAGCTTCAAAAGTGCGGGCAGCACCGTGATGCTCGTGATGAACGCGATCATCATGCCGGCGCCGGCGATCTTGCCGAGTTCGGAAATGCCCTTGTAGTCAGTCGGCAGGAAACACAGAAAGCCGGCGGCGGTCGCCATTGCCGCCAGCGAAAGCGGAACGGCCGAACGTCTGGCCGCGTTCTCGAGCGCGAGCGCCAGATCTTCGTTCTTGAAGCGCTCGGAGCGGTAGCGGACGCTGAACTGGATGCCGAAATCGACGCCGAGGCCGACGAACAGCACGGCAAACGCGATCGACAGCAAGTTCAACGATCCCACCATCATCAGGCCGATGGCGGTCGTGGTGGCGAGGCCGATGAACAGGTTCACGAACACCGCGAAAATGATCTTGCCCGAATGCAGCGCCAGCCAGAGAATCACCAGCACGATGAGGACGGTGCCGACGCCGTTGACGATCGCGCCCTCCTGCACGGTCGCATATTCCTCGTTGGCGATCGGAACCGGGCCGGTCAGCCTGACGCGCGCATTGTATTGGCCGGCAAAATTGAGTTCGGTCGCGGCCTGGCGGATCGCGTCAGTAGCATCCTTGCCGGGTTCGAGCGCGTTGTAGTCGAGCTTGGGCTTGAACTCGATGAAGGAGCGCTTGTCAGCGTCGGTCAACGGCTTGTCGTCGACGAGTTCGCGCCAGGAGAAGGTCGCGGTCCCCTTGTTGAGGACGTTCTCGACCGTCTGGCTGATCAGGTTGAACGGGCGTTCGGTATTGTCGAGCTTGACCTGGCCGCGCTTGATCCCGGCAAGTCCGGTCTCCAGCGCGCCGGTGAGGCCGCGGATCGAGGGATCGCCGGCCATGATCTCGATCAGCGGCGCCGCCGCTTCGAGCTGACCGGTGACCTTGCCGACCTCTTCCACCGGCAGGAACAGCAACCCGTTCTTCTCGAAGAACTCGCCGGAGCCGAGCTGCTGCACCGATTCGAAATTCGCGGTGTCGCCCGCGAGCTTTGCCGTCAGCGCCCGCGCCGCGGCGCTGGATAGCTCCGGCGTCGGCGCCTCGACCACCGCCAGGATCAGCTTTTCCCGGTCGAAGGCCTGCTCGAACTGGTTGTCGCGCTTGCGCCAATCGAGGTCGGGGGAGATCAGTTTGTTGATGTCGGTATTGATCGAGAAATTTTGGGCCGCGTAGTAGCTCGCCCCGATCGCAAGCACCATCGAGAGAACAACGACGAGAGTGGCAAACCGCGTGCAGGTTCTGACAATCGAGACAACAATGCTGGTCAGCACTTCGTTTCTTTCTGAAGGTGAAAAGGGGCTCGGCGAAAACGCCCGCTGTCTAGCTGAGTTCCCGCAGCCGATCTAATGTTGTTTTGGCTGCGCCCGCCGGATGCGACCGGCGTGACCGCACGGGCCAGACGACGTTCGGGGAGTCGTATAGACCGCTTCGGTGGGCGAGAAAGTGACGAACCCGTGAGGGGCACCAACCGGGACAAACTGACATCAATAGGTATTTTGATACCGTATCATGGTAACCTTTGCGCGAGGCACCTTTTCTATCTGCACAATATTTGACACATAGTCCCCCTGCTTCCATGGGCTTGGACGGGGCCTACCTGCGGAACCGGTCATGGTGCGGATATTGCAGTATCCGGGTGTGACCGGCTGCACGGAGGCCTTCGGATGAATCTGCGAGTTCAGTGCTTATCGCAACTTGTGTAATGGACAAGCAATGGAAGTATATCTCGCCCAGCCCCCGGGGCTTTTGTGCGGGCGTCGTGCGTGCCATCGAAATTGTCGAGCGAGCGCTCGAGAAATACGGTCCGCCGGTCTACGTGCGGCACGAAATCGTGCACAACAAATACGTGGTCGAGAGCCTGAAGAACAAGGGCGCGATCTTCGTCGAGGATCTGTCTGAGGTTCCGCCCCGCGCGGTGACCGTGTTCAGCGCCCACGGCGTGGCCCGCAGCGTCGAGGAAGAGGCTGCCGTCCGCAACCTGCCGGTCCTCAATGCCACCTGCCCGCTGGTCACCAAGGTCCACAACCAGGGCAAGCGGTACATGTCCAAAGGGCGGGCTCTGATTCTGATCGGCCATGCCGGCCACCCCGAAGTCGAGGGAACCATGGGGCAGGTTCCAGGTCCGGTTTTGCTGGTCCAGAACGTCGACGACGTGGCGGAACTGACCCTGCCGGTGGATACCCCGGTGGCTTATATCACCCAGACCACCCTGAGCGTGGATGACACAAAGGACATAATTTCGGCACTTCAGGCACGTTTTACAGATATTCAAGGCCCCGACATCCGGGATATCTGCTATGCGACACAGAACCGCCAATCTGCGGTAAGGGACCTTAGCAAACTGGTGGATGTCATTTTGGTGGTGGGGGCCGCCAATAGTTCCAACTCAAACAGGCTGCGTGAAATCGGCACCGAGGTCGGCGTCGCGAGTTATCTCATTGCCGACGGGAGCGAGTTGAATCCCGATTGGTTAAAGGATGCAAAGGCCGTCGGCATTACGGCGGGCGCCTCGGCGCCCGAAGTTTTGGTCGATGACGTAATCGAGGCTTTGAGGCGTATTGGACCCGTCAAGGTGTCGGTGCTTCCCGGCAGGGAAGAGAACATCGAGTTCCGGCTTCCGGCCGAACTGACTGCGGGCTGATCCACTTCGGGGCTTTCAAGTCCAGAAAGAAAATCACTCAATGGCTATACCGTTCTTCAAGGAAATGCGTATCGGCGGCTACCTGATCAAGCAGAAGCTGCTTGGCCGGAAGCGCTACCCGCTGGTGCTGATGCTCGAACCGCTGTTCCGCTGCAACCTCGCCTGCGTCGGCTGCGGCAAGATCGACTATCCCGACGCGATCCTGAACCGCCGCATGTCGGCGCAGGAGTGCTGGGACGCGGCCGAGGAATGCGGGGCGCCGATGGTGGCGATCCCCGGCGGCGAGCCGCTGATCCACAAGGAGATCGGCGAGATCGTGCGCGGCCTCGTGGAGCGGAAGAAGTTCGTCTCGCTCTGCACCAACGCGCTGCTGCTGGAGAAGAAACTCGATCTGTTCGAGCCCTCGCCCTACCTGTTCTTCTCGGTGCATCTCGACGGCTTGAAGGACCACCACGACAAGGCGGTGTCGCAGAAGGGCGTGTTCGACCGCGCCGTTTCCGCGATCAAGGCCGCGAAGGCGCGCGGCTTCACCGTCAACGTCAACGCGACCATCTTCGACGGCCACGCCGCCGAAGAGATCGCAAAGTTTCTCGACTTCACCACCGAACTCGGTGTCGGCGTCTCGATGTCGCCGGGCTATGCCTATGAGCGCGCGCCCGACCAGGAGCACTTCCTCAACCGCACCAAGACCAAGAAGCTGTTCCGCGACGTGTTCGCGCTCGGCAAGGGCAAGAAGTGGAACTTCATGCATTCCGGCCTGTTCCTCGACTTCCTCGCGGGCAACCAGAGCTATGAGTGCACACCGTGGGGCATGCCGGCCCGCAACATCTTCGGCTGGCAGAAGCCCTGCTATCTGCTCGGCGAGGGCTACACCAAGACCTTCAAGGAATTGATGGACACCACGGACTGGGACACCTACGGCACCGGCAAGTACGAGAAGTGCGCCGACTGCATGGCGCATTGCGGCTACGAACCGACCGCGGCCAACGCCGCCCTCGTCAATCCGTTGAAGGCGATGTGGGTCGCGCTGCGCGGCGTCCGTACCACGGGCCCGATGGCGCCGGAAATCGACCTCTCCCATCAGCGCCCGGCGCAGTACATCTTCTCGGCCGAGGTGCAGAAGCGCCTCTCCGAGATCCGCCGCGACGAGGCCGCGGCGGCACAGGCCAAGCAGCAACAGAAGGCCTCTACCGCCGCCTGAGCGGGAGGGTACGGAAAGTTCAAGGGCCCCGGGTTCTCAGCGAACCGGGGCCCTTTTCTTTTGGTTTCACGCCGTTACCGTGAGGCTGGAATCCGTGCAGCCCTGTCCCGGCGCGGATCAGATATTCGCGGCGGCGAGCCCGTCTTCGCGGTGCAGGAAGCCGCGGCAGCCGCGGAGCGAACGCAGGGCGCGGTTGAAATCGATACCGGTCGAGACCAGCGCACGCAGCGACGTCGGATTGCGTGCAACTCCGCGCAGCACCTTGCCGAGGTCGATGTCGCCGTTCGGCTTGATCGCGTTCTTGGCGATGGCCGGGAGCGCCCGGCTGGCGGGATCGGAGATCACCCGCAGGGCGGCGAACGGCAGCCCCGCCTCGGCGGCATAGGCGGCGGCGATATGGCTTTCCATGTCCACAGCCGCAGCGCCGGTTTCCAAATGCAGCGCGGCCTTGCAGGCCGCCGCCGCGATCACCTGTTCCACACCGGCAAGCCCGCCACGGACCACGCGTCGGCGGCGCAGCGCGGCGCGGGCGATCAATTCCTCGTTCAGGGCAAGGCCTGCCAAAAAGCGGGTATCGCCGGCCAGCACCTCGGTGGCCACCACGACGTCGCCCGATTTGAGCGACGGATCGAGCCCGCCGGCGACGCCGAACGAGATGACACCCCTGAAAGTCGTGGAATCCAGCGTTGCCAGAAGCGCACGCAATTGCCGGGGATCGCTGGAACTGCAGATCACAATCATGCCGGGCCCGGCCGCAATGCGGGCCTCCTGCACCAATCCCGTTACGATCAAAACCGGTCGTGGATCATTCGAATTGCGATCAACCGAATTGTCCACGATCGCGGCGGCCCCCGCCCCCAAAGTCACATCCCGACCCCTACCACCCTGCTATTGGTGCTTCTCAAATTCCGATACCGCGCCAGCGCCCAGAGCGGAAAGAACTTCGAGTAGCCATGATAACGCAAATAAAATACCCGCGGAAAGCCCGTAGCCGTGTAGCGCGCCTCGTCCCACAGCCCTTTCTCGGTCTGTGTGGCTTTTAGGTACTCCACGCCCCGTACAATCGCGGGGTTTTCGACCTCCCCGGCCGCCATCAGACCAAGCAAGGCCCATGCCGTTTGCGAGGAGGTCGATGGCGCGCCCTCGAATCCCTTGTAGTCGAGTCGGTAGCTGACCGCATCCTCGCCCCAGCCGCCGTCCTGGTTCTGGATCGAAATCAGCCAATCCACCGCCTTGCGAATCATCGGGTCCTGGTGGCTCACCCCTGCGGCATTCAGCGCACACAGCACCGACCAGGTCCCGTAGACGTAATTCAGGCCCCAGCGGCCATACCACGAGCCCTCGGCAAGCTGGGTACGGCGCAGATAGGCGATCCCGTTTGCCATCACCTTGCTGGTCTCTGCGGTCTCGCCGAGCTGCGCCAGCATCGAAATGCAGCGCGCGGTGACGTCCTCGGTCGGCGGATCGAGCAGCGCGCCGTGGTCGGAGAACGGGATGTTGTTGAGGTAATATTCGAGGTTGTTGACGTCGAAGGCAGCCCAGCCGCCGTCGCGGCTCTGCAGCCCCTCGATCCACTCGCGGCCGCGGGCAATCGCCGTGTCGTATTCGTTGCTGCCGGTGGCGCGGCGCGCCCGGTCCATCGCCATCACCACCACGGCGGTGTCGTCGAGATCGGGATAATGGGCATTGTTGTACTGGAACGCCCAACCGCCCGGACGAACGTCGGGAGCCTTCGCCGCCCAGTCGCCCTTGAGATCGAGCACCTGCCTCGGCTTGAGCCAGTCGAGGCCCTGCTTCATCTTCGCAAGCGTCTCCTCGCCGCCGGCCTCCGCCAGCGCGTGGCAGGTCAGCGCGGTGTCCCACACCGGCGACACACATGGCTGGCAATAGGCCTCGTGCTCGCCGATCACGAGCAGCTTGTCGATGCCCCTGCGGGTAATCGCACGCGGCGGGAAATCCGGCCCCTTGCCGAGCGCCTCGTACATCATGACGATATTGGCCATCGGCGGATAGATCGCGCCCATGCCGTCTTCGCCGTTGAGCCTTTCCTCGGTGAAGGCGAGCGCGGCGTCGATCGCGCGCTGGCGCAGCTTCTTCGGAAACAGCGGTTCGATCACACGCAGGATCTTGTCGATTGCGCTGAAAAGCGTGAACCACCCCCAGCTTTGATGCGGCGCCTTTGGCGTCAGCCCCACCGACTTGGGATCCTGCAGGAACAACTCGTCGATGCCGACGCCTTTGGGATTTTTCGCCAGCGGCTTCAGCGCCGCCATCACCATCAGCGGCACGATCGTGGTGCGCGCCCAATAGGAAATCTTGTTCAAGTGGAACGGCGACCAGGTCGGCAGCAGCATGATCTCGACCGGCAGCACCGGCACCGCGCGCCAGGTCAGCACGCCGTAGAATGCCAGCAGGAACCGGGTGAAGACGTTGACGCGGGCAGCGCCGCCGCGGCTCCGGATCGCCTCGCGTGCGCGCACCATGTGCGGCGCGTCCACGGAATCGCCGATCATCTTCAGCGCAAAATAGGATTTGACGCTGGCGCTCATATCGAACGGGCCGTCGTGCACCAGCGCCCAGCCGCCATGCGCGCCTTGCGTGCGGCGCAGATAGTTCGCGATCTTGGCTTCGAGCACGCTGTCGACGGGCTCGGCGAGATAGTGACGCAGCAGGACATACTCCGACGGAATCGTGCTGTCGGCTTCGAGTTCGAACACCCAGTGTCCGTCCGATTGCCGGTATTCGAGCAGCGCTTCGGTCGCGGACGAGATGCTGTTCTCCAGCGCGACGGGATCGACCGGCGCGACGAGGTCGACTGGCGCGACGGGATCAACAGCAGTTCTGTGGTCGACGGAAAGCATGTTGCTACACATCCTTATTTTCGCGACGAGCTTCTGTGAAGCCGGTCACGCAACGAGTCCTCGGGCCTCAAGGCCGGGCCAGGACCAGATCGGCGGCGCGGTCTCCCGACCGCACCGATCCCTCGATGGTTGCCGGCAGTCCCGTATCAGTCCAGTCGCCGGCGAGAAACAGGTTTTTGCACGATGTCACCGGGCCGGGACGCAGCGCGTTCTGCTCCGGTGTCGCTTCGAAGGTGGCGCGGCGCTCGCGTACGATCTGCCACGGCGGCAACGGCAGGTCGCCCGGCAGGCCGGCGCCCTTGCAGACGTCCCGCCAGATCGCCAACGCGAGTTCCTCGCGCGGCATGTCGACGAGGCGATCGCCATTGCTGATGGTGACCGACAGCCGCTGCGGAAATGCGAACAGCCACTCCACCAGCCCGCCGACGACGCCGAGGATAGCCGGCGCATCCCTCGGCGGATCGTAGCGGAAATGCGCGTTGACGATGGCGCGGAATCTCGACGGCGTCTTGAGGCCCGGCAGCAGTGCGGCCGCCGGACGCGGCGGCACCGCAAGCACCACGGCGTCGTCAGGCCCGAGCGCGATCGTGTCGCCGACGAATTTCAGTTCGCCGACCTTGCCGCCCGATATCACGAACTCGCGCAGTTCATGACCAAGCTGGATCGAGGCGCCCTTGTCCTGCAGCAGCTTGATCGCGGGTTCGACCAGAACCGCGCTCAGTCCTTCGCGCGCAATCAAGGGCCGGCAGGCCTGCCCGCCCGCCAGCAGCGTGTCCCGCACGATCGCGCCGGCAAGGCCCGCCGAGCCCTCGGGCGGATCGACGTTGAGCGCCGCCAGCAGCAGCGGCTGCACCAGACGCTGGTAGAGCGTGCCGTCGCAGGGAATCGCGTTGCCGACCAGTTTGTCCGTACCTGCCCAGATCAGCGGCGCCAGCTTGAGGTAATCGCCAAGCTTGGTATCGGGCACCCGCCGCGCTTCATCGAACAGCCACAGCGGCAGTCTGGAATCGCCGAGGTCGAGCAGCCAGCGCTGGCCGGTGGAAATATCGGCGAACGGAAACTGCGCGCGCTTCGGCCCGACCAGCCCCGCCTCGGTGCCGATCGATTTCGCATAGGCCAACGCGTGGCGGTTGCCGGAGAGCAGCAGATGGTTGCCGTTGTCGATGGTGAGGTTGGTCGCGGCGTCGAAATAGGACCGGCAGCGGCCGCCGGCCTGCTGCGTCGCCTCGTGGACGTGGACCCTGTAACCGGCGTTGGACAACCGCACGGCCGCCGATAGGCCGGAAATGCCGGCGCCGATGATATGAACGGTTTTCTGCATCAGATAATCGCGTAACGAAGGAGGATAGCGATCTTCGCCATCTTGTTGACGCGAACCGGTTCGCGCGGAGCGGCAAAGCCCCGGGCAATCAACAAATCCAGGATCGCGCGGTAATATTTCCCCATGATCCGCGGCGCGCGCACTTTACGCCGCGAATTGCGTTTCATGATCTCGTCGGCCTTCTCGAAATGCGCCTTGGCCCGCTCGACCAGCCCCTGGCACACTTTCGGCAACGAGCGCTCGGCAATCACCTTCTGCGGATTGTCGCTGGTGATGCCTGCAAGCAGCAGGCCTTCGCGCGGCAGATACAGGCGGCCGAGGCCCGCGTCTTCGTCGATGTCGCGCAGGATGTTGGTCAGTTGCAGCGCACGGCCGAGGTGATGGGCGAGCAGGATCCCGTCA
>PNLC01000141.1 GCA_013822885.1 Bradyrhizobium sp. | reverse complement strand
GTCTACGAACTCTGTCGTCATGGCTATCTCCCTCAGGGTTGTCTCGTTGCCGCGGTCAAAAGCATCGGCCGCATGGCGTTGCCGGGAAGCCGCAGGGCTACCGGCACATGCGAAAGCCGGCGGCTCTTCATCATTTCCCGGACGATGCCGCAGGTCGCGGCGGTCATTGCGAGCGCCGCGAACCGGAATACCGGCGGGCTGCCGGCCAGCAGCGCCCCGGTTGCGCACCATACTCCGGTAAAGAAGAGCAAGAACCAGCGCATCGCCAGCCGTTCAGCGACCAGATCCTGAACGCGCGGTGTCGGCGCCTTGCCGAGCACCGGGCCATACACTTCCAGCCAGGTCAGGAATGCGACGATCTTGTATAGCTGGGCGAGCATGAAGCCCGAAAGCCAGCCGAAGGCGAACAGGAAAACCACTGCGCCGACGTATTCTGAAAATCGCCCCAGCGCCGTCAGGACAACGCAGAGCAGCGCGGAAAGCGCGAGGTTTGCGAGCGCGATTGCTCCCATGCGGCTGTTCAGTTCGAGGCTGCGGCGCCGTCGCGAACGATAAAGTTGCAGCACATCGCGTCCGTACAGTGCGAGTGCCTGGACCGCCAGCACCAGGGCCGACGCCAGCGCGACAGCGAGCGACATTTCTGCGAGGACGGCCACGAACCCGCCCCCAATCAAGATACCGAGCGCGGCCGAGGCGACCCAAAGGGTTACCCGGCTGCGCTTCTCATCGATGTCATGCACAAGCATGAACATTGCCAGCAAGCGATAGCTGACGCCCATCGTCGTTATCGTCAGCCATCCGCCGAGCCCGGCAATGATGTGGATCGGCAACGCACCCGAATGAATCCGAACGAACGCGCTTCCGGTCGCCGTCTGGTCCAGAACGAACGCGAATATCATCCCCAGCGTTACGGCAACGCCGACCGCGGCGAGTCCGGTGGCCACGAACCGGGCCGGCAGGGCCAGCGGACGCGCGCTCCACAGTGTGCATGCGAGATTCCAGATGACGAGCGTGAAGCCGGCGCCAAGCAACAGGGCCGCTACGGACAGGAACGGCAGTTCCATCGGAACGCGTCCATCCAGCCGAAGAAAACCCAGTATGAGTGCGGCCAGCCCGCTCACCAGCAACACCAGCGCCGGCAGCGGCAACCGGTTGCTGTACAGGGGCCGCTCGGTCAGTACCGGAATGAACTGGCCTAACGCGCCGCACATGGTGAGGCTGAGCCAGCCGATCGTGACGAGATGAACCACGGCCAGGGTTGCCGGAGCCCTCATGGCTTCCGCGGGGAAGCCAAGCCCCGCCGACATCATCGCCTCCGCAGCAAGCAGCGACAGCAGCGCGGCTGCGAAATACATCATCGTCCAGCGGGAAAGGGCTGCTCCGTTCAATTGCTCCTCCCCTCATTCCGGCGGATTTGCACTATGCGAGGGATGCCGTCCTTGGGTGCGCGTTGGGGAAGATTGCACGGGTGTCAGATCGGCTTCTTTGTCGAAGCGCAAACGAGGCGGATTCTTCGCCACTGGCCGCGCCATTGGCCGGATCGTCGCGCAATCAGCCGAGACTACCTGTCAAACGACGGGGTGGACGTCTCATCGTTCGGGATTTGGCTCGTCGTCGGCAATCGCCCGCCAGCCGGCGCCCTCGAGGTCGTCGTATTGGCCGTTCTTGAGCGACCAGAGAAATCCCATCAGGCCGAGGCCACCGAGCGCCAGCGCCATGGGCACGAGGAACACCAGGACTTCCATCAGCCGAATCCCCTCGCCCCGCGATGCGCACGCAGCGCGTTCAGTATCACCAGTAAGGACGAGCCCGACATTGCCACGGCCGCGACCAGCGGCGTTGCCAGGCCGGCAATCGCAAGCGGCACAGCAAAGAGGTTGTAGCCCGCGGCAAGCCACAGGTTTTGCCGCATCAGACCCAGCGCCTTGCGGGAAAAGCCGATGGCACCGACCACGGGCGCGAGGCGGTCGCCGAGGAAAACCAGATCGGCGGTCGCCTGGCTCAGATGGGTGGCGCTGACCGGCGACATCGAGACGTGCGCGGCGGCCAGCGCCGGCGCGTCGTTCATTCCATCGCCCACCATCAGGACCTTGGCGCCCTGCCGTTTCAGTTCCTCGATGCGCGCGATCTTGTCCGCCGGCGTGACGTCCGCGCGCCATTCAAGGATTCCGAGCGATTGCGCCGCGTGGCGCACGGCGGGCTCGCGATCGCCGGACAATATCTCGACCTCAATTCCAGCCTTCTGCAGGAGAGTAATTGCATCGGCTGCATCGCGACGCAGACGCTGCCGTACCGCGAACACATGCCGCGTCTCGCCGTGACGGAAGGCGACGACAGAAGCTTCGGGATCCCGCGCGAGAATCTCGTTGGCGATCTTGTCCGCGCCGCAGAAAGACGGCCTGCCCAACCTGATTTCCTGTCCCTTGACGAAGCCGCGCACGCCCTGGCCTGCCAACTCTTCGATCCCGGACAGCGGCGTCCTTGCCCCGGCCGCCCGCGCCACTGCGGCAGCCACGGGATGATGGCTCGCCAGTGCAAGCCGTCCGGCGAGTTCAAACACCTCTTGCGGCACATCGGCAGCATTGGTGACATCGAGTTCCGGGAGGGTCAGCGTTCCCGTCTTGTCGAACACCACCCGGTCAACGGCGGCCATCCGCTCGATGGCGTCGCCTGAATTGAGCAGCACACCGGTTCGGAACATGGCGCCGGATGCCACGGTCTGCACTGCCGGGATGGCCAGCCCCAACGCACAGGGACAGGTGATGATAAGGACCGCGATCGCGGTGACGATGGCATCGTGCCAGGTCGCGCCGTAAGCGACCCAACCCAGCATGGTCAGCAGCGCCGCCGCATGCACGACGGGGGCATAGAGCCGCGATGCCCGGTCGGCGAGTTGCACGTATCGGGAGCGCGCCTGCACGGCGTTTTCGAGCAGGCGGCTGATCTCCGCCAACAGCGTGCCTTCGGACGCCGCCGCCACCCGCACCCGCAGCGCGCCGGACAAATTGAGCGTTCCCGCATACACGGCGGTGCCTGGCCCCGCCTTTACCGGCAAGGTTTCGCCCGTGATCAGGCTCTGGTCGATCTTGGACTGCCCCTCGGTTACGGAGCCGTCGACGGCAGATCGCTCGCCGGGACGCAGCAGGACGATGTCGCCGGGCTGGACGGCGGCGATTGGCACGACGCTGATTTCATCGGTCCCGACGAATTTCGTCGCGGTTTCACCCTTGAGCGCAGCGAGGTTTCCGGCCACCGCGCGCGTCTTGCGGCGCATGCTCTGATCGAGGTAGCGGCCGGCCAGCAGGAAGGCGAGCAGCATCAGCGCTGCGTCGAAATAGGCATGCTCGGCATGGTGGATGGTTTCCACGACCGACATCGCGACCGCCAACACGATGCCGATGCTGATCGGGACGTCCATGTTGGTGCGGCGCGCCCGCAGCGCGCGCCAGGCCGATGCGAAGAACGGCTGCCCCGAATAGGCCACGGCGGGCAGCGCGATCAGCGCCGATAGCCAGTGGAAGAAATCGCGCTGTTCCGGAATCATGTCGGTGACGTTGCCGGACCAGACTGGAATCGACAGCATCATCACGTTCATGGCGGCAAAGGCCGCGACGCCGAGGCAACGCAACAGGAAGCTCGCCTGCTCGGTCTCGATGGCCTCGGCCCGGATCGGCTCGAACGGATAGGCCTTGTAGCCCAGCTCCGCCAGGCGATCGATGAAGCGGGCCGGATCGAGCGACCCCTCCTTCCACTCCAGCGCCACGCGGCGGTCGGTCAGATTGACGCGCGCCAGAGTCACGTCCGGAAGCGCGGAAAGGCCGCGCTCGATCTTCGACATGCAGCCGGCGCAACTGACGCCCTCGACCGCCAGATCGATATGCGACAATCCGGATCCGAGATGCCGGACATAATGTGAGAAATCCCGTGTCGCCTGCATGGTGCGATTTCCTAATTCAACAGCACGCGGTTCCTGGACAGGAACAATCGCTGCCCTGCGGCTACGCCTTCGAGCACGAGGTCCCACTGGCCGGGCGCGACGGCATCGGCGCTCCCGCGATAGATGCCGATCCCGACTTCAGCGAGAGCGACCGGAAGATCGGCCCGCCGGTCGGTCGGCCGCTCGAACCGGCCATGAAACTTCAGACCGGACATCGGACGACCAAACTGGTCGCGCGCTTCGACCTCCAGCGTCGCGCCGCCCTGCCCGCTGCGCGCGACATGCGCGTCGACCTTCCAGTTGCGCGCGCTCTGATCGCGGGCGGTCGCGATCTCCTTCTCGTAGGCAAGGCTGGCGCTGTAGGCGCTGTCGACCTCGGTGCCCGGCAGGGTCTGGATCGCGAAGCGCATCATGACCAGGTTGACCGCGATCACGACGCCGAAGAACGCGACCAGCATGAGAAACACCTTGCCTCCGGTGAGCGGCTTTGGCGATCGGGTGCGGCCCATGTGAACTCTCCTGTCGGAACTCATGGCGACACGAAATGATCGGTTGCGGATGCGACCTCGCCCAGTCCGATGTCGGTGACGCGAAAATGCACCGGAATGGATTTCTCGGGGTTGTTCTCCGCCGGCGCCGTCACCAGGATCCGCAGTTCAGTGGTGGTGTCGCGGGCCAGGACGATCATGGGCCGGTCCTGCGTCACCGAATCGGCGCCGACGACATGGAGTGTGGCGTTGGCCGGGCCATCGACATCGATCGCGATGACACGGTCGAAGCCGCGCTTGTTCAGGAGGCGGACGGTGTAGGCGTTGCGGATCGAACCATCGCTCAGCTTCACCGCGACAGGATTGCGGTCGTGCAGCACGTTGACGTCGAGCAGCGTCCGGTTCAGCAGCGCGTAGAGCATGATTGCGCCGACGCCGGCGATCATGACGGCGTAGACGATGGTGCGCGGCCGCACGAGGCGATAGATCGGCGGCTTGCCGGCCTCGCGACGGTGAATGTTGATGTCGTTGTCGTAACCGATCAGGCGAGTTTCCCGGCCGATCTTGGTCATCACGGCATCGCAGGCGTCGATGCAGAGGCCGCACTGGATGCAGTCGAGCTGCGAGCCGTCACGGATATCGATGCCGGTCGGGCACACCGCGACGCATTGATAGCAATCGATACAGTCGCCGACGGGATGGCCGAGCGCCCGCAGTTCGTTCGCCTTCTTCAGCGACGTGCGCGCCTCGCCGCGATCGTATTTGTAGGTGACGTTGAGCGCCCATTCGTCGGTGAGGGCGGCCTGGATGCGCGGCCACGGGCACATATAGACGCAGACCTGCTCGCGCATCCAGCCGGCGAAGACGTAGGTCGTGGCGGTCAGGATTCCGATCCAGATATAGGCGATGGCCGGCGCCTGGAAGGTGACGAGCTGCCACACCAGCGCCGGCGCATCGTTGAAGTAGAGCACCCAGGCGCCGCCAGTCCACCAGGCGATCATCAGCCAGATCGAATGCTTCAGCAAAAGTTCGGCGAAGCGCTCGAGCTTCATGGTGCCCTTGGCGGCATCCTTGCGCATGCGTTCGCGCCGGTCACCCTCGATCCAGCGTTCGACGGCGTAAAACAGATCGGTCCAGACCGTCTGCGGGCAGAGATAGCCGCACCAGATGCGGCCGCCGACCGCGTTCATCAGGAACAGCGTGAGCGCCGCGACGATCAAGAGCCCGGTGAAGTAGTAGACTTCCTGCGGCCATAGCTCGATGAAGAAGAAATAGAAGCGGCGGTTCGGCAGGTCGACCAGCACCGCCTGATCGGGGGCACCCAGCCCACGGTTCCATCGTACGAACGGCAGCAGGTAATAGACCCCGAGGCAGAACGCCATCAGGCCCCATTTTGTGCGGCGGAAGGTGCCGGAAACGCTCTGCGGGTAGACCTTCTTCTGGGGCGCATAAAGCGGCCCATCGTCGCCCAATTGAACTTCGGTCGGATTCACGGGCTTGTTCATCGCTGGGGTTGATCTCGCGTCAGAAGCTCACTGTAGCCCCCGCTTCGCGAACGCGTTTGATGCACGTCAAACAGGATCGCGACTTGCCCTCTACTCCGGCTATTTTCCTCCGCCGAGCGAGTGTACGTAGACGGTCAGAGCCTTGATCGTGGAAGGATCGAGGCGGCTGACCCAGGCGGGCATGACGCCGGAACGACCATTGCTGATGGTCTCGACCAGCGTCGCCTCGTCCGAACCGTAGAGCCAGATCTTGTCGGTGAGATCGGGTGCGCCGAGTTCCTGATTCCCCTTGCCCTGATCGCCATGGCAGGAAGCGCAGTTATCCGCGAAGATCTTCGCCCCGGCGGACGCGTCGTACCCGGGGCTCGTCGACAGACCCGACAGCGAACGGACGTAGTTGGCGACGGTCACGATCTGATCCTTCTTGAGGACGCCCTCCTTGCCGAAGGCCAGCATGGCACTTTCGTGGGTTTTCGGATGGCCTGAACGGACACCGTACTGGATGGTCTGCATGATCTGCTCGAGGTTGCCGCCCCATAGCCATTCGTCGTCGTTCAGATTCGGATAGCCCTTGGCACCGGCGCCGCCGGTACCATGGCACGGCGCGCAATTGTCACCGAACACCGTCTTGCCGCTGGCGCGTGCCAGCGCGAGCAATGCCGGATCCTTCTCGATCTCGGCCAAGGGGGCCGAGCCGAGCGTCGCCATCTTGGCGCCGCGGACCTTTTCGAGGTTGGCGAGTTCAGTGACGACTTCGGCACGGGTGGAGTAGTTCCATATTCCGGTCGTATGGCTCCAGAGCAGCGGCCATGCCGGGTAAACGATCCAGTAGCCGATCGCCCACACAATGGTTGCGTAGAAGGTGATCACCCACCAGCGCGGCAGCGGCGTGTTCAGTTCCTTGATGCCGTCCCACTCATGACCGGTCGTGGCCGTACCGGAAACGTGATCGATATCGCTGTGCTTGGTCATGATCGCCTCAATCCTCACGCAACGGCATTCTTGCCGCTTCGTCGAAGGCAGCCTTGTTGCGTGGCCAAAGGGCGTAGGCCACGATAGCGAGAAAGAGTCCGACAAATACCGGCGTCCAGAACGACGTGACGAAGTCCGACGCGATATTGTGAGCTGTGAGAATTGCTTTCATCGTCCTGCCTTCTTAGCGAAGATTGGCTTTTTCGTTGTACAGCTTGAAGTCGACCAGCGTGCCGAGCATCTGCAGGTACGCGACCAGTGCATCCATTTCCGTCGGCGCGCCTGCTTTGCTATCGAAGTTGCGGGAAACCGCCTTCGGATAACGTTTGGTGAACGCGTCGACGCCCGCATTGTCGGGATCGGCCTGCGCCTTGAGATCGGCGACGGCATTGGCGATCTGGTCGTCCGTATAGGGCACGCCGACGCTGCGGTTGGTGCGCAGGTGCGCCGCGACGGTTGCCTCATCGACTTCGGTCCGCGACAGGAAGGCATAGCCTGGCATGACCGATTGCGGGACGATCGCACGCGGGTTGGCCAGATGCGTCACATGCCATTCATCGGAATACTTGCCGCCGACGCGGGCCAGATCGGGACCGGTACGCTTGGATCCCCACTGGAACGGGTGGTCGTACATGCTCTCGGCCGCGAGCGAATAGTGGCCGTAGCGCTCGACTTCATCGCGGAGCGGCCGGACCATCTGCGAGTGGCAGAGATAGCAGCCCTCGCGGACGTAGATATTGCGGCCCGCAAGCTCGAGCGGCGTGTACGGCCTGATACCATCGACCTTCTCGATGGTGCTCTTGAGATAGAACAGCGGGGTGATTTCGACGAGGCCGCCGATGGCGATGACCACGAGGATCCCCGCGACCAGGACGATCGAGTTCTTTTCGAAGATTTGGTGCCGTGCCCAGAAAGACATTGGTGCGCTCCTCATTCCGCCGGCTGAAGAGCGATGGGCGACTGCACTTCGGCCTCGCCGACGCGCACCGTCATCCAGAGGTTATAGGCCATGATCAACGCCCCGATCAGGAACAGTGCGCCACCGGCGGCGCGAATGACGTAGAAGGGATGCATCGCTTCCACGGTTTCGATGAAGGAATATTCGAGGAAGCCGAGCGAGGTGTAGGCGCGCCACATCAGGCCCTGCAGGATTCCGGAGACCCACATCGCCGAGATGTAGAGCACGATGCCGATGGTCGCGATCCAGAAGTGCCAGTTGACCAGTTTCAGGCTGTAGAGCCCCTTGCGATCCCACAGCCAGGGTACCAGGCAATACAGCGCGCCGAACGAAACAAAACCGACCCAGCCGAGCGCGCCGGCGTGAACGTGGCCGATGGTCCAGTCGGTGTAGTGGCTGAGCGAATTCACCACCTTGATTGACATCAGCGGGCCTTCGAACGTGGCCATGCCGTAGAAGGCGACCGACACGACCAGCATCCGCAGGACAGGATCGGTCCGCAGCTTGTCCCAGGCGCCCGACAGCGTCATCAGGCCGTTGATCATGCCACCCCAGGAAGGCATCCACAGCATGATCGAGAACGTCATGCCGAGGGTCTGCGCCCAATCCGGCAGCGCGGTGTAGTGGAGATGATGCGGACCGGCCCAGATGTAGAGAAAGATGATCGCCCAGAAATGGATGATCGACAGCCGGTAGGAATAGATCGGCCGCTCGGCACGCTTCGGTATGAAGTAGTACATGATGGCGAGGAAGCCGGCGGTGAGGAAGAAGCCGACCGCGTTGTGGCCATACCACCACTGGAACATCGCATCCTGGACGCCGGCCCAGGCCACGTAGGACTTCGAACCGAACACCGATACCGGCAGTGCAGGATTATTGCCGAGATGAAGTACGGCGATGGTGACGATAAAGGCGAGATAGAACCAGTTGGCGACGAAGATATGAGGTTCCTTGCGCTTGATGAGGGTCACCAGGAAGACCAGCAGATAGACCACCCAGACAATGGTCAGCCACAGGTCGGCATACCACTCCGGCTCGGCATATTCCTTGGATTGCGTCACGCCGAGCAGGTAGCCGGTGCCGGCGACCAGGATGAAGAAGTTGTAGCCGATGACGACGAACCA
>PNLC01000140.1 GCA_013822885.1 Bradyrhizobium sp. | reverse complement strand
GAGGCCGCCGATCAGGCCGGCGGCGAGATCGGAGAGAATGTCGCCGAACATGTTCTCCGTCACCATGACGTCGAAATCCCAGGGTCGCTTCACCATCATCAGCGAACAGGCATCGACATAGACCCGGTCGGCCTTCACGTCGGGGTGGCGTTTGGCGGCCTCATCGAACATCCCGCGAAAGAATGCGAAGGCCCGGAATACGTTCGCCTTGTCGACACAGGTCAGCCCGCCATTCGCCTTGCCGCGCGCCTTGCGTCGTTCGGCGAGCCTGAACGAAAACTCGAACAGCCGCTCGGAGGTCTTGCGGGTGATGACGAGCGTCTCGCGCGCCTCGGTCTCGGTCACGACGCCCTTGCCCATCGACGCGAACAAGCCTTCGGTGGACTCCCTGATCAGGACGAGATCGATGCCGCGCTGATCGGCGCCGACGATCGGGCTCGGCACGCCCGGTATCAGCCGCGCCGGGCGCACGCCGGCATAGAGATCGAAATGAAAACGCAGTTCGATCTGCGGCGCGATCTCGGTGTTATCAGGGTAGCGCACCGACGGCAGGCCGCAGGCGCCGAGCAGGATGGCGTCCGCCTCCTCGCACAGCCGCACGGTGCTCTCCGGCATCGATTTGCCGGTTGCCAGATAATTGTTGGCGCCCGCTGGTGCATCGGTGAAGCGAAACTTCAAATCCGTCGTCGCCTCAATCCTGCGCAGCACTTCGAGCGCCGGCGCCATCACTTCAGGCCCGATGCCGTCGCCGCCGAGCACGGCGATATGGAGCGCGTTGTTTGCGGACATGGGGATCCTCGGAAGATCAGAAGGTAGTTGCCGTCATTGCGAGCGCGGCGAAGCAATCCATGGCACGGCAGACCGGATAGATGGATTGCTTCGCTGCGCTCGCAATGACGAAGGCGGCGGTCGGAAGCTACGGCGTCAGTACCGCGCGGCCGACCAGTTTGCCCTTCTGCAGATCCATCAGCGCTTCATTGGCCTTGGCGAGCGGCATCCTGGTTACCGGAATCGGCGCGATCTTCTGGTTACGAACGAGGTCGAGCAGTTCCTCGGTCTCGCGCAGGTTTCCGACATAGCTGCCCTGGATCGTGATCGCCTTGATCGGAATCAGCGGCAGCGCCCAGGGCGCTCCGCCGCCAAACAGGCCCACGATGACGAGCTTGCCGCCCTTGGCGAGGCAGTCGAAGCCGAGTTGCGCCGTCTGGGCGTTGCCGACCAGGTCGATCACCGCGCGGATCGGGCCGCCGGCGCGCTTCGCGAGTTGCTCCAGCGCGTCCGGTGCCTTGCCATCGACGGTGGCAAGCGCACCGGCGGCTTCGGCGGCTTCGCGCTTGCGCGCGTCGATATCGACGACGATGGCGCCCTTGCCGCCCATCGCCTTCAACAGCGACAACGCCATCAGCCCGAGCCCGCCGGCGCCGAAGATCACGATCGGCGAGTTGAAAGCGAATTCGACCTTCTTCAGCGCGCTGTAGGTGGTGACGCCGGAACACGCATAGGGCGCCGCGGTCACCGGATCGAGCCCCTTCAGGTTCAGCAGATATTTTGGATTCGGCACCGTCATGTAATCGGCATAACCGCCGTCGCAGTACACGCCGAGCGAGTTCGGCTTGACGACGCACATGTTCTCGTCGCCGCCGCGGCAGGTCTCGCACTTGCCGCATCCGAGCCAGGGATAGACCAGTGTGACGTCACCGACCTTGAGGTCGCCCTTGTCGGCGGCCGCGACGTCGGGCCCGAACGCCACCACTTCGCCGACCGTCTCGTGACCCATCGTGCGCGGCAACGATACGCCGCGATCCTTCAGCGACAGCGGCTTGCGGCCATGGCCAAGGTCATAGCCGCCTTCCCAGATGTGAAGGTCGCTGTGGCAGACGCCGGCCGCCTTCACCTTGATCAGCACCTGCGTACCCGTCGGCTGCGGTGTCTCCTGATCCACCTCTTTCAGAGGGGCGTTGAACTCGGCGACCTGAAAACTCTTCATCGCATCTCTCCCGTCATTCTTGTTCTTGGGCGCATCTGAAGGCGGACATTGCCACGTCTGCTCTATCGAGACAAACACAGGCGACGGCCTCCCGGTAAGTCAGATCAGGGGGTGATGGCAAGCGACGAGCTGGCCCGGCACCACAGGGCGCAGTTCCGGCATCTCGTCGCTGCATCGCTGATCCGCCCGCGGGCAGCGGGTCCGAAACCGGCATCCGGATGGCGGTGCAATCGGCGACGGCGGCTCACCCACCGGCACGGTCTCGGTGGGGCGGACATCCGGATCGGGCACTGGAATCGCCTCGATCAGCAGCGCGGTATAGGGATGCGCCGGGCTGGCAAAGAGCTGTTCCGAGGAACCGACTTCGCACAGGCGGCCGAGATACATCACCGCGACGCGGTCGCTCACGGCTTTCACCACGGCGAGATCGTGCGCGATGAACAACAGCGTCAATCCGAAACGCGCCTTCATCTCCTCCAGCAGGTTGAGGATCTGGGCGCGGATGGAAACGTCAAGCGCCGAGACCGGCTCGTCGCAGACGATGAATTCCGGATTGAGGATGAGCGCACGCGCAATGCAGATGCGCTGGCACTGCCCGCCGGAGAATTCATGTGGCAGGCGTCCGACCACCAGAGCCGGGTCGAGACCGACGGCGCTGAGCACCTCGTAGACGAGCTCCTTGCGTTTTTCCGGATCTTTGACGCCTGAAATCACCAGCGGCTCGGCGACGATGTCGCCGATCTTGCGGCGCGGGTTCAGCGACGCGATCGGATCCTGGAAGATCAGCTGCACCCGGCGGCGCATCAGCCGCAACGCATCGCCCTGCATCGCCGTGAGGTCGTGGCCGTCGAACAGCACCTGCCCCGAGGTAGGCCGGCGCAACTGCAGCACTGCGCGGCCGAGAGTCGATTTGCCGCAACCGGATTCGCCAACCAGGCCGAGCGTTTCGCCGCGGGCGATCTGCAGGTTGACGCCGGACACCGCGTGAACCGTCTTGGCGCCCACAGGATATTCGACGACGAGATCGTTGACCTCGAGCAGCGGCTCGCCCGACGCGGATGGCAGAGCGGTTGGTGAGATTTGCAGCATCATGCGCCGGCACCGGCATGGACTTCGATCGGGTGGAAGCAAGCGAACTGGTGCTCAAGTGAATCAGCCTGCGCCAGCGCGGGTTTTTCGGTATGGCAGCGGGCCACGGCATAGCGGCAGCGCGGCGAGAACGAGCATCCCTTCAACGGCCGCGTCGGATCGGGCGGACGCCCCGATATCGCCGGCAGTGGCGTATGCGGCGCGGCGTCAAGCCTGGGAAGCGCGGCCAGCAGCGCCTCGGTATAGGGCATCCGCATTTTCTTGAACAGCGCAGGCGTCGGCGCCCGCTCGACCACGCGGCCGGCATACATCACCGCGACTTCGTCAGTACGGCCGGCAACGACACCGAGGTCGTGGGTGATGATGATCATCGCCATGTGCCGCCGGCGCTGCTCGCGCGCAAGGAGGTCGAGAATCTGCGCCTGGATCGTCACATCGAGCGCGGTGGTCGGCTCATCGGCGATCAGGAGTTTCGGTTCGCACGACAGCGCGATCGCAATCGCCACCCGCTGCCGCATCCCGCCGGAGAGCTGATGCGGATATTGCGCCAGCCTCTGTTCGGGCGCGGGAATGCCGACCGCGGCGAGCAATTCGATGCTGCGCTTGACGGCGGTGGCCTCGTCGAGTTCGAGATGCTCCTTCAGCGTCTCGATCAACTGGGTGCCGATGGTCAGCACCGGGTTGAGCGACGTCATTGGATCCTGGAACACCACCGCCAGCGACCGGCCGCGCAGCTTGCGCAGCTTCTCCGGCGAAAGCTGCAGCAGGTTCTGCCCATCGAACATCACACGGCCGGTGAGCTTTGCTTTCTTCGGCAGCAATTGCAGGATGGCCCGCGACAGCATGGTCTTGCCGCAGCCGGATTCGCCAACGATGCCGAGCGTCTGGCCTGCGCCGACAGTGAGATCGACATGGTCCACAGCACGCAGATTGCCGCGCGGCGTCGGCAGTTCGACGGAGACATCCTCAACGGAAAGCAAGGCATTCCCGGTCACAGCGCGCCCTGCCGTGGATCGGTCAGCGCCCGCAATGTATCGCCGACAAGGTTGAAGGAAAGCACGGTCAGAAACATTGCCGCTGCCGGCATGAAGGCAAGGCGCGGCGCCACGTCGAGGCTCTCGCGCCCCTCGCCGATCATGCTGCCCCAGCTCGAAATCGGCGGAGGCACACCGAGGCCGAGGAACGACAGCGAGCCCTCGACCACGATGATGACGGCAACGCCGAGCAGGAAGAAGGCCGCCAGCGGCAGCATGACGTTGGGCAGCAATTCGCGCAGCAGGATGCGCGCATGCGTCGCCCCGAGCGCCTGCGCCGCGATCACGAATTCACGCCGCGCCAGCGTCAGCGTCGATGCCCGCGCCACCCGCATGAAGGCCGGAACGCTGAGCACGCCGAGAATCAGGGTGAGGTTGAAAATCGACTGTCCAAGATAGGCAGATACGGCCAACGCCAGGATCAAGGGCGGAAACGCCAGCAGCACATCCATGCTCCCGACCACCATCGTCTCGAACCGGCCACGGAAATAACCGGCAAGCATGCCGAGCGCGCCGCCGACGACGAGCCCGATCACCGGCGCGCACACGCCGACAACCAGCGATATCCGCGCCCCATAGATCAGGCGCGAGAGTTCGTCGCGGCCGAGCCCATCGGTGCCAAGCCAATGCTCTGCCGAGAACGGCGCTCGCCGTTCCAGCATGTCCATATCGGTCGGGCTCGGCAACGGCAGCACGGTCGCGAAGATCGCCACGGCGAAAACAAAAATCAACCAGCCGACCGCCGCCCAGAACAGCACACCAAGCCGCCGGCCCTTGCGTACGGGCTGCGTTACGGCCTCCTCGGCGACGTCGAGTTCAAGCGTGGCCATGGCGGATCCTGGGATCGAGAACGGCGTAGAGCAGATCGACGATGAAGTTCATGATGACGAAGCCGGCACCGACCAGCAGCACAACGCCCTGCAGGATGATGAGGTCGCGCGTACCGATTGCGCCGATCAGCAGGCGACCGATACCCGGAAGCGCAAAGATCACCTCGACAATGACAGCGCCACCGATCAGTCGGCCGATGTTGATGCCCGTGATCGTCACAAGCGTCAGCGACGACGGCTTCAGCGCGTGCACGAACAGGATACGGGCCGGCGTCAGGCCCTTTGCCTTGGCGAGTGCGATGTAGTCTTCCTGCAGGGTCGCGATCATGTCGGATCGCAGTACACGCATGATGCCAGGCCACTCGGCGAGCGCCAGCGTCAGCGCCGGCAACACCATGAAGCGAAGGTTTGCCGCCGGGTCCTCGGCGAACGGCACATAACCGGTCGCCGGCAGCCAGCGCAGTTCGACCGCGAAGAAATAGATCAGCAGGATCGCCGACAGGAAGGTCGGCACGGAAAGCATCGCAAAGGCAGAGCCGGTCATGAAGCGGTCGAACGGTCCGCCGCTGCGCGCTGCGCAGACGATCGCCAGGGGAACACCGATCGACAGCGCGCCAAGCTGCGCCAACAGCATCAGTTCGAGCGATACCGGCAGACGCTCGACGACGGCCTGCAGCACTGTCTGGCCGGTACGGAACGAACGGCCGAAATCGCCCTGCAGCACATTGCCGAGCCAGCTCAGATAGCGCCACCAGATCGGCTGGTCCAACCCCATGTCAGCCCGCAACGCCGCCACGTTCTCCGGCGTCGCCTGGTCGCCGAGGATCGTGTAGGCAAGATCACCGGGCAGCAGCGACGCGATCGAGAACGTCAGCAGCGAAACTGCAATCAGCACCGGTATTAGGTACAGGAGCCGGCGCGCAACAAAGAACGCCATGGGAGGCTATTCCTTCCAGGCGCGCGATACGTCGATCACCCCGCTGTACATCTTGGGGAAGCCTTTCACCTTTGCGCTGGAAATCGCGTAATACGTGTTCTGGAAGGTCCAGAACCAGATCGCCTCCTTGTTGATCAGCCGGCTGATCGCACAATAGTCGTCGATGCGCTGATTGGTATCGGCCGTGGTGCGGGCGTGATCGAGCAACCCGTCGAGCTCTGGATTGGAGTAATTGGCGAGCGCCACCGGGCTTCCGGTCTTGAAGTTCGCGTACATCTGCGTGTCGGGATCGGCAAGATCGACGATGCGCCAGGGCGTCAATTGGAACTGGCGCATGAACGCGCGCGGCGGAATGGTCGCCTGATCGACCTGCTCGATCTCCATGTTGGCGCCGGCCCGTTTCCACAATTGTTGCAGCACCTGACCAACGGTACGCCCACGTGGCGTCGCCGTAACGAGCATCTTGAACTCGACCGGCTTGCCGTAGTCCTTGATCAACGCCTTGGCCTTCTCGAGGTCCTCGGGAAGCGCACCGTCGTCCTTGCACTTGACCCAGGAGCCGTCGCCATAGGGATTGCTGGCCGGGCGAGATAGACCATTGGTGATCGCCTGCGACATCTTCTTGCGGTCGAGCGCCATGACCAGCGCCTGGCGCACGCGCACGTCATCAAACGGCGGGGTTTTGGTGTTGAAGGCGTAAACCGCAGCCCCCGAACCGGCATAGGTGTGCACAGTCAATTTGGGGTCCTTTTGCGCCTTCTGGATGTTGTCGGCGGAAAATTCATCGTCCCAGATCAGATCGACCTCGCCCGATTGCAGGCTCGCAAAGCGCGACTGCGCGTCGGGCAATGGCTTCAGCGTGATGCGGTCGAAATAGACCTTGTCCTTGTCCCAGTAGTCCGGATTCTTCTCCAGGACCATGCGATCGCCGGCGGTCCAGGATTTCAGAACATAGGGACCAGTGCCGACAGGATTGCGATTGTACTCTTCGCCCTTGGCCTTCCAGGCGGTCGGGGAATGTATCGCGTTGGTCTGGCTCGCATAGGATACCAACGATGGGAAGTTCACCGATGGGTCTTTGAGGTTATAGACCAACGTCGTTTCGTCCGGCGCCTGAACGTTGTTGACGTTGGAGATATAGAAGGCGCAGCGGCACTTGTTCGCGGGATCTTTCTGCCGGTCGAAATTCGCTTTGTATGCCTCGGCGTTGAACGGCGTGCCATCGTGGAACTTGACCCCAGGACGCAGCTTGAAGGTCCACGTCTTGAAGTCCTCTGAATGTGACCAGGAGAGCGCGAGCTTTGGCTGCGGCTTGCCGTTAGCATCGAGATAGGTGAGCGTATCGAAGAGCGCGGATGATGCAGTGAGTGCGGCCGTGTCGTAAACGCCGACCTTCAGCACATCGAAACCGGGAATATCGAGTTCAAGGCCGACGGCAATGCTGCCGCCTGCTTTTTGCGCGTTGGCGGGCATCGCCGACAAAGCCACGCCAAATCCCGCCACAAGAAATATTCGCGCAAGCGCGCTCGAACGGATCGCCGCTTTCATTCTGTTCCCTCCGATGTGTCGTGCGTCCGGCATTCCGGATCGTCGATGGCCGGCCCGCAAGATGTCCGGAAACGCCGTCGCGGGCAAGGCCGTTCACAAGCGGCGGGTGAAAAGCCGCAGGATTAACACTTTGGCGGCGGGACCCGTCAGCCGCGCGCCGTTGCCCGCGTCTTGCCGAAGGAGGCGATTTCGTCCTCCGACAGTCCGGTTTCCTTCAGGTAGGCTCGCGTGTGCTCCCCGAGCGTCGACATCCGCCGCGCCGCCGACACCCTGGCGCCGGACATGCGGAACGGCAGGTTGAGCACCTTGAAGCTGCCGCCGCCGTCTTCGACCTCGGCCATCGCGCCACGATGGGCGATCTGCGGATCGCGCAGCGCCTCGGCCACGGTGCGGTAGGCCGATGAGGGAACGCCGTGTTCACCAAGCGCCACGAGGCATTGCTCTGATGTCACCGCGCGGGACCATGCCTCGACGCCCTCCATCAGGCCCGCCCAGTTTTCGCGGCGATCGGCATATTTGGCAAAGCGCGGATCGTTCACCCACTCCGGATGACCGATCACCTTCATCAGGCTCTGGAACGTCTTCTCGCTGGCAATCGCGACCATCACATAGCCGTCCGTGGTTTCGATCGGACCGAACATCGGCCGCTGCGTCGGCTTCACTTCGAATTGCGACCATTGCAGTTCGTTCAGGGTCAGGCTCAGCATCGATTCCAGCATCGAGACGTCGATATGCTGGCCCTGCCCGGTTGACGCGCGCTGATACAGCGCCGCCGAGACGGCGCCGAATGCATAGACGCCGGTGAGGACGTCGGCGTGATAGATGCCGCAATAGTCCGGCCGGCTGCGGCCGGGCTGATAGGCCAGATGCGCCATCTCATAGCCGGAGGCCGCGTGGATCACCGGCGCATAGGCCGGCAATTCCGCCGACGGCCCGGTCTGGCCGTATCCGGAAATCGAACAATAGATCAGTTTCGGATTCATTTCATGCAGCGAGGCGTAGTCGAGCTTCAATCGCCGCATCACGCCGGGGCGAAAATTCTCGACCAGCACGTCGGCGGTTGCAACAAGGCGACGAACGGCTTCGGCGCCCCTGGGGGATTTCAGATCCAGCACCAGGCTGTTCTTGCCGACGTTGAGTTGGCCGAAGGCGGTTGAGCAATTGTTCCGTACCGGCGGACGGGTCCGCATCGTCTCGCCTTCCTCGGTCTCGATCTTGATGACCTCCGCCCCCATGTCTGCCAGCATCCGCGTGCAGTGCGGCCCGGCAATCGTGGTCGAAAAATCGAGGACACGCAGGCCCGCGAAGCTGCCTGTCAAATTCCTCTCATCGTTACCGGCTATGGTCATCGCTCTCAAAACTCCTTCGGCCTTTCGGCTTCGTTTTCACAGGTACGGCGCGCACCCTAAAGGGGGCCGCCACGACGGGAAAGACTCACGCGTGAGGAACTGCTGGCGGGGGCCGCAATATCACCTGGCAAATTGGACCCTTTCTTGCATCAGACCTTTTCAAGGCTGGTCGAGGGCATTTCTTTGAAGGTCCTGTTCGTCACCACGGAGATCGA
>PNLC01000139.1 GCA_013822885.1 Bradyrhizobium sp. | reverse complement strand
AGGCGCGCTGTGGCTGCATGTGCTGCGCTCGCCCCACGCCCATGCCAGGATCGTCGCGATCGATGCCGCTGCTGCCACCGGGATGCCGGGTGTTCAAGCCGTCTACACTGGCGCCGATCTGGTCAGGGACGATATCGGCACCATCCCGACCCTTGCGATCTTCAAGCGGGCGGACGGCACCCCGATGACGGTGCCGCCGCGACGGCTGCTCGCCCACGAGGTCGTGCGCTATGCCGGCGAGGCGGTTGCGGCCGTCGTGGCGACCTCGCGCGTGCTGGCACAAACCGCCGCCGAAGCGATCACTGTCGAATACGAGGTGCTGCCCTCGGTGGTCGATCCGCTGGAAGCGATCAAGCCCGGCGCGCCGGTAGTCTGGCCGGAGGCGCCCGACAACGTCGTGGCAGCGATGAGCTATGGCGACGCCGCCAAGGTTGAAGAAGCCTTCGCGAGCGCCGCGCACAAGGTCTCGCTCGACCTGGTCAGCCAGCGGCTGGTCCCGTCGGCAATGGAGCCGCGCTCGACTATCGCCGAGATCGACAAGAAGTCCGGGCGGCTGATCCTGCACGTCCAATCGCAGACGCCCGCATCGACCCGCGACGTGCTGGCGGAAGCGGTGCTGAAGCGGCCCAAGGACAGCGTCCGCGTGCTGGTCGGCGACATCGGCGGCGGCTTTGGCCAGAAGACCAATCTCTATCCGGAAGACGGCATTGTCGCCTATGCCGCGACGAAACTCGGAAAGAAAATTCGCTGGCGCGGCGACCGCACCGACGAGTTCGTCGGCGGTACCCACGGCCGCGACCTGACTTCAACCGGCGAATTCGCGCTCGATGCCAAGGGGCGCGTGCTCGCCTACCGGGTCCGCTCGGTCGGCGGTACCGGCGCTTACTCTTCCGGCGCGGCCAACATCATTCCGCTGGTGCTCGGACCCTTCGTGCAGACCGGCGTCTACGATCTGCCGCTGGTGCATTTCGAGGTGAAATCTGTGATGACCAACACCGCGCCGGTGGGCGCCTATCGCGGCGCGGGGCGGCCCGAGGCGGTCTTCATCGTCGAGCGGCTGATGGATGCCGCCGCCCGCCAGATCGGAATCGATCCGCGCGCCATCCGCAAGGCGAACTACATCAAGCCGGCGCAGCTGCCCTACACCAATGCGGTTGGTCAGGTGTACGACTCCGGCGCCTTCGCGCACATGCTGTCGCGCGCTTCCGAACTGGCGGATTGGGATGGCTTTGCCGCGCGCAAGAAGGCAGCGAAGAAGAAGGGCCTGCTCTACGGCCGCGGCCTCACCAGCTATATCGAATGGACCGGCGGGCGCGCGCACACCGAAAAGGTCAGCCTGCACGCGACTGCTGAAGGCCGCATCATCCTGCATTCCGGCACCATGGCGATGGGGCAGGGGCTGCAGACCACCTACACGCAGATGGTATCCGATACGCTCGGTATTGCCATGGACAAGATCGACGTCGTGCAGGGCGACACCGATCTTGCCACCGGCTTCGGTAGCGTCGGTTCGCGCTCGCTGTTCGTCGGCGGTACCGCGGTTGCGGTCTCGACCAACGATATGATCAACAAGGCGTGCGAGAAGGCCTCGAACGTGCTGGAGACCTCCGTCGAGGATATCGAGTATCGCGACGGCTGGCTGACGGTGGTCGGCACCGACAAGCGCATCAGCCTGTTCGAGATCGCGAAGAAGGAAGACGGCGCGCGGCTTTCCGTCGACAGTGAGGGCGAAGTCGACGGGCCGAGCTGGCCGAACGGCACGCATATCTGCGAGGTCGAGATCGATCCGGAAACCGGCGTCAGCAAGGTGGTGCGCTACACCACCGTCGATGACGTCGGCATCGCCGTCAATCCGATGCTGGTGACCGGCCAGGTGCATGGCGGCGTCGCCCAGGGCATCGGGCAGGCGCTGTATGAGGGCGTCGCCTACAGCGAGGAAGGCCAGTTGCTGACCGCGAGCTATCAGGACTACTGCGTGCCGCGCGCCGACGACATTCCGCCGATTGCCGTGACGCTGGACGATTCCGCGCCGTGCCGCACCAATCCGCTCGGTGCCAAGGGCTGCGGTGAGTCCGGCGCCATCGGTGGACCGCCCTGCGTTACCAACGGCGTGATGGATGCGCTGAGCGAGCTCGGCATCAAGCAGCTCAACACGCCGCTGACGCCGGCCAAGATCTGGCAGGCGATCAGGGATGCGAAGGCGGCTGGGTAGGGCTCGCTCTCTCCACTGTCATTCCGGGGCAACGCGAAGCGTTGAACTATGATGTGCAATGCACATCTGAGAATCCATCGGGTCGCATGTATCCCTGCGAAATGGATTCCGGGTTCGCGCTACGCGCGCCCCGGAATGACGAGAGACCGCTACAGCCCCAGCATCATCTTCGCGATGATCTCGCGCTGGATCTCCGACGAGCCGCCGAAGATCGTATACGCCCGGCCATTGAGATATTCCGGAACGACCGGCAGCAGCTCTTCCGGGATTCCCGGCGTATCGTTCAGTCTGTAAAGCGGCCGCACCGGCTCGACATAGAGGCCGTCGTTGCCGATCACGTCGACGCCGAGCCGCGTCACCGCCTGGCGGATCTCGCTGTTGCGCAGTTTCAGCAGCGACGACACCGCGCCAGGATTTTGTCCGGTCTGCAACGCCGACAGCACGCGCAGTTCGGTCATTTCGAGCGTATCGATATCGACTTCGATCTCGGACATCCGAAACGCGATATCGGGATCGTCGATGGCGCGGCCGGTGACCTCGGACTCAGCGAGGTCGGAAATCGTCTTCAACGCGTCGCGCAGCTTGGCCGAGGCGATGCCGGCGCCGCGCTCGAACTCGAGCAGGTATTTTCCGTAAGTCCAGCCCTTGCCTTCCTCGCCGACGCGATTGGCGACGGGCACGCGCACGTCGTCGAAGAACACCTGGTTGACCTCGTGGTCGCCGCCGATGGTCAGGATCGGCCGCGTGGTGATGCCCGGGCTCTTCATGTCGATCAGGATGAAGGAGATGCCGTCCTGCTGCCGCTCGGTCTCGTTGGTGCGCACCAGCGCGAACATCCGGTTGGCGTGATGGGCGTGGGTGGTCCAGATCTTGGTGCCGTTGATGATGTAGTCGTCGCCGTCGCGCACCGCACGGGTTTTCAGCGAAGAAAGATCGGAGCCGGAGCCGGGCTCGGAATAGCCCTGGCACCAGTAATCCTCGCCGGAAAGAATTCGCGGCAGGTAAAAATTCTTCTGCTCGGGTGAGCCGAAGCCAATGATGACGGGTCCAACCATCTTGACGCCCATGACGTTGACATTCGGCACGCCGGCGCGGGCGGATTCGCTCTCGAAGATCCAGCGCTGCGCCGGGGTCCAGTCGGGGCCGCCATGGTCGACCGGCCAGCCCGGTGCGCCCCAGCCTTTCTTGTTCAGGGCGCGCTGCCAGGCCATGCCGATATCGGGATCGGAGAACACCGAGGGCGTCAGCGCGGTGGCGCGTTTCATTTCCGGCGTGAGGTTTGCCGCGATGAAGTCGCGGACTTCTTTTTCGAAGGCGCGTTCTTCGGCGCTGAAGGTGAGATCCATGGATAGCGCTCCTTTTAGGCCTGGACCGCACGGCCGCCCAGTGCGGCGTAACGGCGATAATGATGGGCGCTGCCGCCGAACAACGTGTCGAAGGCGAGCAGCCGCTTGAAGTAGGAGCCGATGTCGAGCTCCTCGGTGACGCCCATGGCGCCGTGAAGCTGGACTGACTGCTCGGCGACGAAGCGCGCGCATTTGCCGATCTTGGCCTTGGCGCCGGAAGCTGCGCGGCCGCGCGCGACCGGTTCGGCATCCGCCATCAGGGCGGCACGCAACGCCATCGAACGCGCCTCGTCGCATTGCATCGCCATGTCGGCAAGCCGATGCCGGATCACCTGATTGGCCGACAGCGGGCGTCCGAATTGTTTTCGGATTTTTGTATACTCAAGCGTCTGGTCCAGCAGCGTCTGCATGATGCCGACGGCTTCCGCGCCAAGCGCGGCCATTGCGCGATCGACCGCGGCTTCAACAGCCGGCAAGGCGTCGCTGCCGTCGCCGAGCAAGGCGTCGGCGGGAAGCCGCACATCCCTGAGGTCGAGGTTGCACGCCCTGCCGCCGCCGAGCCGTGCGAAATCGCGCGAGTTGAGGCCGCTTGTGCCGTGCGGCATCAGAAACAGGCCGAGCCTGCCCGGCTTGCCATCGCCCGCATCGACGCCCGCCGAAACGATGATCTGCCCGGCAGCGTTGCCGTCGAGCACGGCGGTCTTGTGGCCGTCGAGGCGCCAGCCGTCAGGCGTCCTCTTCGCGGTGGTGCGAACATCCGCCAGATCGAAGCGCGCCTGACGTTCCGAATGCGCGAACGCCAGTACCAGCGAGCCGTCGGCAATCTTCGGCAGCAACGCCTGCTTCTGCGCTTCGCTGCCGCATTCCGAAATCAGCGATGCGCCGATCACGACGGTGGAGAGATAGGGCTCGGAGACGAGCCCGCGGCCGAATGCTTCCATCAAAATGCCGACCTCGACGGCGCCGCCGCCGAGGCCGCCATCGGCCTCCGCGATCGGCAGCGCCAGCCAGCCGAGTTCGGCGAATTGCTTCCAGAGATCGGCGCTGAAGCCGAGCGGATCGTTGGCGATCCGGCGGCGGTGATCGGCGGTATAGGTTTCCTTGACAAAGCGGTCGGCACTTTCGCGCAGCAGCCGCTGCTCGTCGCTCAAGGTGAGGTCCATCTGATCAACTTTGCTTTCTCTTACTTTACCGGTGCCGCTTTCCGGACCGAGGGATGCAGGCCCGCGGGATCCACCACCATGCCGAACTCCTGCAGATTGTGCGCGTGGCAGAGCTGATGCAGCGCGAATGCCTGGTCGATCGCGGCGGGTTGTCCCATCACGTCGACCGAGCGGTTGACCGCCTCTTTCGTCAGCTTTAGCGCGAAGGAGGGTTTTGCTGCGATCCGCTCCGCAAGTTTCATCACGAAGCCGGAAAGTTTGGCGCGCGGCACGACATGATTGACCATGCCAAGCCGGTGCGCTTCCTCCGCGTTCCAGACGTCGGCGGTGAACAGCAATTCCTTGGCCTTGCGCGGACCGAGCTCCCAGGGATGCACGAACCATTCGACGCCGCAGACGCCCATGGTCACGACAGGATCGCAGAACTCCGCGTCGTCACTGGCGACGATCAGGTCGCAGGCCCAGGCCAGCATCAACCCGCCGGCGATACACTTGCCGTGCACCTCCGCGATCATGGGCTTGGCCAGGTTGCGCCAGCGCCGCGTGATCTGCAGGTAGATTTCCTGCTCGCGCGCAAAGCGGCCATGGGCATTGGGTTCGGCGAAGCCGCCCCAATTTCCGACCGGCGGAAAATCTGTGCCGGCGGTGTTCTTGGCCCCAGGGCGCAGGTCATGTCCTGACGAAAAATGCGGGCCGTTGCCGGCGAGAACTATGACCTTGACCGCATCGTCCTGCACCGCCTGGTCGAAAGCGGCGTTGAGGTCGTAGGTCATCTGCAGGTTCTGCGCGTTGCGCGCCTCGGGCCGGTTCATCACGATTCGCGCGATGCGTGGCTCCGGCCGCTCCACGACGATGGTCTCGAACGCGGTCATGGGCTCTCCCTGTTATTATTATCCGGCCATGTTGTTATTTCGGCAAACGATACGCAAGGGCCATCGGCTGCGAAATGGAACTGGAATCGCTTTGGATGCTTACCTGTCGCGGCCATTCTGATACCGTGCGCCGGAAATAACAGGGGAGAGTTCGATGCGCAGATTTTGGACCGTGCTGGCGGCGCTGGCGTCGCTGAGCCTGACCAATTGCGGCTATAACGCCATCCAGACCACGGACGAGCAGGTCAAGTCGGGCTGGTCGGAGGTGGTCAACCAATACCAGCGCCGCGCCGACCTGGTGCCCAACCTCGTTAATTCGGTAAAGGGTTTTGCGCAGCAGGAAAAGGACGTGCTGCTCGGGGTCACCAATGCGCGTGCCAAGGTCGGCAGCATCCAGGCGACGCCTGAAGTGCTGAATGATCCCGCCGCGTTCCAGAAATTCCAAGCCGCCCAAGGCGAACTCTCAAGCGCGCTGTCGCGGCTCTTGGTCGTGACCGAAAACTATCCGCAGCTCAAATCGGATACGCTGTTTCGCGATCTGATGGCGCAGCTCGAAGGCACCGAAAACCGCATCACGGTGGCCCGCAACCGCTACATCAAGGCGGTGCAGGACTACAACGTCGGCATCCGCACTTTCCCGAACAACATGACGGCGATGCTGTTCGGCTACAAGGAAAAGCCGAATTTCACGGTCGAGAACGAGAAGGCAATCTCGACGGCGCCGAAGGTCGACTTCAATCCGACGCCGGCGCCCGCCAAGTAGCGGCTGAAAAAGACCACCGCGATGAACGCTGCAAGAGCATCCTTTCTTGCGCTGCTGCTGTGCTGGGCAGGTGCCGCGCTGGCGCTCGTCGCAGTGCCGCCGCTGAGCGGACGGGTGGTTGACCAAACCGGCACGCTCGCGGCCAGTGACATCGCCACGCTGACACAGACGCTGAGCGAACTCGAAACCAAAAAGGGCAGTCAGGTCGCGGTGCTGATCGTCCCGACCACCGACGGCGAGGCCATCGAGCAATATGCGCTGCGGGTGGCGGAGGCCTGGAAGATCGGCCGCAAGAAGATCGACGACGGCGCGCTGCTCGTGATCGCCAAGAACGATCGCCGGCTGCGGATCGAGGTGGGCTACGGCCTCGAAGGCGCGCTCACCGACGCCACCACCAAGCGCATCATCGACGAGGATATCACGCCTAAATTCAAGACCGGCGACTTTGGCGGCGGCGTCGCTGCCGGGGTCGACAAGATGGTGCGGATCATCAATGGCGAGAAACTGCCGGAGCCCGAACCGCCGCACTGGCGGGATTCGCAGTCGTTCGATCCAGAGGCCCTGCTCAATCCGTTTCTCATCATTCCGGCGATATTGTTCGGTGGGTTGTTGCGGAGCCTGATGGGACGCCTGCTGGGCTCGGCAACCGCTGGCGCGCTGACGGCCCTGCTTGCCTGGTTCCTGGTCGGCTCGCTCTTCGCGGCGGTCATTGTCGGCGTCGTCGCCTCGCTCTTTGTGTTGATCAGCGACGGCTTCACGTCAGCGGGGCCGGGCCGCCGCGGCAGCACTGGCGGTTGGTCCGGCGGCTCCGGCGGCTCATGGTCCAGCGGGGGCAGCTCGGGCAGCAGTGGCGGCTTCAGTGGCGGCGGCGGCAGCTTTGGCGGCGGCGGCGCATCGGGGAGCTGGTAGCATGGGCATCAGGCGCATCGGCAGGCATCTGCTCGAACACCGCTGGCGGGTGCGGCGCATCTTCCCGCCGCAGGCGCTGGCGCGGATCGAGCAGGCGATCAGGGCGGGCGAGGCGACCCATTCCGGACAGGTGCGTTTCGTGGTCGAGGGCGCACTCGATGGCGCGCCGCTGTTTCGCAACCAGCCGGCGCGCGAGCGGGCGCTGGATATCTTTTCGCAATTGCGGATATGGGACACGGCGCACAATAACGGGGTGCTGATCTACCTGCTGCTCGCCGACCACGACTTCGAGATCGTGGCCGACCGCGGCATCGATAGCAGCGTCGGCCACGACGGCTGGGAAAGAATCTGCCAGGAAATGGAATCAGATTTCCGGGCAGGTGACTTCGAACGTGGCGTGATCAAGGGCGTTGAGGCGGTATCGCGAGAGCTGGCGACGCACTTTCCGCGACAGGCTGGCGGACCGAATGAACTGCCCGATGCGCCGGTGGTGATGTAGCTCTTACCCCTCTCCTGCAGGGGATGCCTATCAGCTGGCTCGCTTCGCCTCTCCCGCTTGCGGGGGAGGCCGACGCGCTCGAAGAGCGCGGCGGGTGGGGGCTCTCTCCACACAGAGAATCCCGATGCGGAAGCACCCCCACCCCAGCCCTCCCCCGCAAGCGGGAGAGGGAGCGCAGTGCCGATGTCGCCGCACTTTGGACCTCATATGCGATTGCCCTGCCTGGGGGGGAGGGTGAGCACGTCCTTTACGCCTTTGCCGAGGGCCGTTCCGCCACACGCGCCATCCATGCCACGATATTGGCATTGGCCGTATCCAGCGGCTGGCCGACCGTGGCGGCGAAATCGAGCCAGCCGTAGAGCAGGATGTCGGCCATGGTGAAGCGCTTGCCGCAGAGATAGTCGCGGCCGTCGGCCATTTGCCCGTTGAGCCATTGCAGGCGGTTGGCGGCGATCATCTTCAGGCCTGGCGACGCCTCGGGCGCGACCGGGATCCGCTTCTCGAAGAACTTCAGGCCTTCGCCGAAGCGAAAGCCGTTGCCCATGTGCTCGCAGATGTTGAGATCGACCCGGCGCGTCCACATCCGGCATTCGGCGCGCTCTTCCGGCGTCGCCCCTATCATCGGAGGTGTCGGATGCTTCTCTTCCAGATATTCGCAGATCGCGGTAATCTCGGACAGATAGTTGCCGTCGTCGAGTTCGAGCGTCGGCATCTGGCCGTGCGGATTGCGCTTGAGGTGCTCGGCCTCGCGGTTTTCGCCCTTGCGCAGATCGACGGCCCGCTTCGGCATCTCGATGCTCTTTTCCGCCATGAACATGCGGACGATACGCGGGTTGGGTCCGACCGAGTCGTAGAACTTCATGGCGCCTTCTCTCCCTGGTTGTTTTTGTCAGACATGATTGTTGGGAGCTGTTGAACAGGCCGCCGCAGCTTTTGTCAAACGGGCATTTCCATCGCGCGGCATACCGGATAGATGGATTGCTTCGTCGCTTTGCTCCTCGCAATGACGGGGTCAGTCGTCGAGCTTGTTGAGATCGCGCACCGACTGCATGATGGGTTCGAAGTTCGACCGCGCATCCAGTGCGTCGAACAGTTGCGCGGTGTCCGACAGCAATCCGTGCGAACGCTGGATCGCGATCCGCACGTCGTCCTGCGGCGTGTCGGACAACCGTCCGTGGCCGGACAGCAGGATTTTCGAGTTCAGGCCCTTCAACCGCTCCAGCGACTGGATGTAGTCGGCGATG
>PNLC01000138.1 GCA_013822885.1 Bradyrhizobium sp. | reverse complement strand
CCAGCTTCGTGAACTCCTCGCACGCCAACATGCAGGCGGCGGTGGCGATGGCCTTTGCCTATCTGATCGACGCCGATATTCCCAAGAACACCGGCGCACTGCGTCCGCTGAAGGTGATCGCGAAACAGGGCACGGTGGTGTGGGCCGATCCCGGCCGGCCGGTGACGCTTTGCACCAGCCATCCCTCGAATGAAATCGTCGAAGCCATCGTGAAGGCGTTGTCGGCGTCCTGCCCCGAGCGCGCGATGGCGGGCTGGAGCCGGCGTTTCCGGATCGCGATCCAGGGTGAGGACCCGCGCACCGGCAGGAATTTCATCTGGCACCTGTTTCAGGCGCGGCCCGGCGGCGGCGCGTCGTCGGGCGGCGACGGGTGGTCGTCGATCGGTGAGTGGCACTCGGTCGGCGGGCTCAAGTTCGGCAGTCTTGAAGTGGCCGAAGCGCGCTTTCCGCTGCATTTCCGCACGCATGAGTTCCGCCCCGGCTCCGGCGGCGACGGCCAGCATCGCGGCGGTCTCGGCGTGTCGCTCGATCTGGTGCTGGAGACCGCAAAGCTGGCGAAGGGCAATACGGCGGGCGACGGCGCGCGCCACGGTCCCTGCGGCATGCTCGGCGGCGAGGACGGCAAGCCGCATCACTATCGCCTGCTGTCGGAAGGGCGCGAGCCGCGTGTGTTGCGCACCAAGGAAGTCGGCATCGAACTGCGCCCCGGCGATTGTCTCGAGATCCGTTCTTCCGGCGGCGGCGGCTGGGGACCGCCCGCCAAGCGATCGGCGGAGGCGCGGCAGCGTGACCGCGAGCAAGGCTTGGTCGAGGGCGCGGCGGAGCAGGCTTCGTCATGACGTTCAGGATAGGCGTCGACGTCGGCGGGACCTACACCGATCTGGTGGCCACGGACGAGAGCGGGCGGACGGTGTTCGCAAAATCGCCATCGACCCCGGCGGATCAATCGCTCGGCGTCATGACTGGCCTGGAAGAACTCGCGCGCCGGCTGAATGTCACGCGCGCGGAAATGCTGGCGTCGACCGACCGGCTGGTTCACGGCACGACGGTTGCGACCAATGCGCTGCTGGAGCGCAAGGGCGCAAAGGTCGCGCTGATCACCACCGAGGGCCACCGCGACGTCATCGAGATGCGCGAGGGCCTCAAGCCTGACCGCTACGATCTGCGCACGCCACCGCCGGCGCCCCTTGTGCCGCGCGACCTGCGGTTCGGTGTTAAGGAGCGGCTCCGCGCCAACGGCGAGGTTCTGATTCCGCTGGATGCGAAATCGCTCGACGAGGCGATTTCGAACATCAGGCAATCGGGCGCCACATCGGTCGCAGTGTGCTTCCTGCATTCCTATCTCAATCCGGTTCATGAACTCGCCGCCGTGGAGCGGCTGAAACAGGCGCTCCCCGATATCAGCGTCTCGCGCTCCAGTGACGTACTGCCGCAGATCAAGGAATATGAGCGCGTCTCGACCACGGTCGTGAATGCCTATGTCGAACCGATCGTGCGGCGCTATCTGATCAACCTCGAAACGCGGCTGGCGGAAGCGGGTTTCAAGGGCAGCCTGTTTGTCGTGCTGTCGCATGGCGGCATGGCCCCGGTCGAGGAAGCCTCGCGGCTGGCCGCGGGCACCGTATTGTCCGGCCCTGCCGGCGGCATGTCGGGCGGACGGCGCTGCGCTGATCTGGTCGGCATTCCCGATCTCGTGCCCTTCGACATGGGCGGTACCTCCACCGATATCTCGCTGATATCGGGCGGGCAGGCTTCGCTTTCTGCAGATGGCTCGCTGGCGGGCCAGCGCATCGCGCTACGAAGCCTCGATATCGCAAGCATTGCGGCCGGTGGCGGATCAATCGCCAGCGTCGATGCCAGCCGCACGCTGCGGGTTGGGCCGGAAAGCGCGGGCTCGGTGCCGGGCCCGGCATGCTACGGCAATGGCGGGCTGGCGGCGACCGTCACCGATGCCAATGTCGTGCTCGGCTATCTCGATGCCGCAGCCTTCATGGGCGGCAAGCGCCCGCTCGATCGCGCGGCCTCGGAAGCGGCGGTGGATCGCATCGCAAACGCAATGGATCTGTCGCGCGTCGAGGCCGCCGCCGGCATCTACCGCATGATCAATTTGAACATGGCTGACGGCATCCGCCTGATGACGCTACGCCGTGGCGTCGATCCGCGAAAATTTGCGCTGTTGAGCTTCGGCGGCGCCGCAGGCCTTCACGCCGCCGAAGTCGCGCGCGAGCTCGAGATCAAGCGCATCATCGTGCCGACGGTGGCGTCAGTGCTGTCGGCGTGGGGCATGCTGACCAGCGATCTCCGCTACGAAGTCAGCCGCACCCACTATGGTGCCGGACGAATTTCGGCCGCTGAGGTGCGCGAGCTCTTTGCCGGACTGGAGCAGCAGGCCGCCGGCCGGCTGCGCTCCTGGTTCAACGGCAAGCTTGCAATCGAGCGCTCCGCCGAAATGCGCTACGGCGAACAGATTTTCGAGATCGACGTCTCGCTCGACGGCCTCGACTGGAATGCAGCCGATCTCGTCGAGCGGATCGAGGACCGCTTCCATGTCAGGCACGAAGAACTCTACACCTACGCCTCGCGCGGCCAGGAGGTCGTCTTCGTCAATGCTCGCGTCGCGGCGGTCGGCGAGGTCTCGCGGCTGGATTCCGATACAAAGCCCACATCGTCGTCGGGGACGTGCTCACCACGCAGCAGGCGGCAGGCCTACTTCGGCGGTTGGCGCGAAGTGCCGGTATTCGCGCTCGATGACTTGCAGCCGGGCCACACGCTGACCGGCCCCGCGATCATCGAGGCCGAGACTACGACTGTGCTTATCGACACCGGCGACTGCGTCACGGTCAATGCGCTGGGATGGCTCGATATTTTCTTACGCTGACCCGTCTCAACATTTGATTTCAACAACCGTGCTTTCGGCGCTATCATCGCGTTCGCTGGGTAGGCGTCGCAAAGCTCCCGTGGGCTTGGCGTTCGAGGCCACGTTGATGAAAACAATAACAAAAACCAGGCTGTTGGCTGCCTTTTTCTCCGCATTGTTGTTGGCGTCGTTTCCGGCCGCCACGCAGCCGGCCCAAGGCGCCGGTGTGACCGACACCGAAATCCGCATCGGCAACATCATGCCCTATACCGGTCCGCTGGCCGCGTTCGGTTCGATCGGAAGGGCTGAAGCCGCCTATTTCGACATGATCAACGAGCGCGGCGGCATCAACGGGCGCAAGATCAAATTCATCTCCCGCGACGACAGTTCAAATCCCAGAACGGCGGCGGAGCATACAAGTGAACTGGTCGAGCAGGAGCGGGTGCACCTGATGTTCGGATCGTTCGGCACGCCGAGCAATCTGGCGACGCGAGCCTATCTCAACGAGAGAAGTATCCCGCAGCTGTTTGTCGCCTCCGGCGATGAGGAGTGGGCGCATCCGAAGCGGTTTCCGTGGACGATGGGCTGGCAGCCGACATTTCGCGCCGAGGGCCGGATCTACGCCAATTACGTCCAGTCCTCCTATCCGAGCAGGAAGATCGCCGTGCTCTGGCAGAACGACCAGTTCGGCCGCGATCTGTTCCGGGGATTGCAGGAGGGGCTCGGCGTCACCGCCAACATGATCGTGGCCGACATCGCCATCGATGCGGACATGTCGATCGATACCCAGGTCGAAATCCTCAAGAACTCCGGTGCGGAAGTGCTCGTGCTCAATTGCGCGCCGCCGATCTCGGCGCGTGCCATCCGCAGAGCGGCCGAACTGGGTTGGCATCCCGTCGTCGTGCTGGTCAATGCGGCGGCTTCGATCGCAAACGCGCTGAGACCGGCAGGGCTTCAGAACTCCGTCGGCGTGATCTCCACCTCGTTCCTGAAGGACGCCAGCGACACTACCTGGAAGGAAGACCCCGCCATCAAGCAGTGGCTTGCGTTCATGGACAAGTATTACCCTGATGGCGACAAGGAGGACAGCTACGCCATGTTCGGCTACGCGGCGGCCGAGACCCTGGTCCAGGTGTTGACCCAGTGCGGCGACGACCTGTCGCGCGACAACATCATGCGGCAGGCCGCGTCGCTGAAGGACTACCGGGGCGCAATCGTGTTGCCGGGCATTGCGATCAACACCGGGCCGGCCGATTTCCACCCGATCGAGCAGATGCGGCTGGTGCAGTTCGACGGCAACGCTTGGCAGCCGATCGGCGACGTGATCGAAAGCGCATTCGCAAGCCGGCCGAACGATAATTGAACGGAGCCTGCGCGCGCTCTCCGTCATGGCCGGGCTTGACCCGGCCATCCACGTCTTTCTCGCCGAAGCAACAGCAAGTCGTGGATGCCCGGGTCAAGCCCGGGCATGACGAGCGAGGGTGTGAATTCGAGTGCGCCTACTTCTTCTGCCCGTAATTCAACAACCCGCCCTGGCTCTTCGGCGGGTGGGCACGCAGGCCTTCCTCGTTGGGCTCGGTGCCCCAGCCCGGGCGATCCGGCATGATGAGGTGGCCGTCGACGATCTCGGGCACGTGCGTGAACAGCTCGTGGTCCCAGGCCAGCCGGTCGATGTCGGTTTCCATGATGCGCAAATTCGGCACGGCCGCCGAGAAATGCGCGTTCATCATGGTGCAGAGGTGGCCGTAGAAATTATGCGGCGCGACGTTGACCTCGAAATGCTCGGCGGCGGCGGCGATCTTCATGGATTGCCAGACCCCGTTCCACGGCGTGTCGATGATGGCGACGTCCATCGCCTGTTCGTTGAAGTAGGGTAGGAATTCGCGCAGGCCCAACAGCGTCTCGCAGGAAGAGATCGGGTGCGGGCTCTGGCGGCGGATGTAACCCAGCGCCTGCGGGTTGAAGGTGTCGATCTCCACCCAGAACATGTCCATGTCCTCGATGGCGCGGAGGATCTTCAAATAGCCTTCGGTCTTGGCGTTGAAGTTGAGATCGAGCAGCAGGTCGACATCGGGGCCGGCGCCGTCGCGGATCGCTTCCAGGTGCATGCAGAGGTTTCGCAGCACCTTGCGGTCGACATTGATCTCGGGCTCGAACGGCGAGCCGAAGCCGGGCCGCCAGCCCTGCGGCTTGCCGTCGGTATAGACGAAGATGTTGGTCTTCATCGCCGTAAAGCCTTTTTCGCGCACTTCGCGCCCGATGGATTTGACGCCATCGAGGCTGGTGATCGCAGGCTTGAACCAGTCGGGATGATTGATGCGCCAGGTCGCGCAGTGCGACCAGTAGACCCGGATGCGGTCGCGGATCTTGCCGCCGAGCAGGTCGTAGCAGGGCACGCCGAGCGCCTTGGCCTTGACGTCAAGCAGCGCGTTCTCGATGGCGCCGAGCGCCAGCGCGACCACGCCGCCGGCGGCCGGTCGCGTCGCGGAAAACAGTTCTGCATAGATCCGCTCGTGCTGATAGGCATTCTTGCCGACCACGCGCGCCGCCAGCCGATCAATCGCCGCGGTGACCCCGGGCGCGCCAAATCCTTCGTCGTACTCGCTCCAGCCGACGATGCCGTCCTCGGTCATGATCTTGACGAAGTGGTAGTTCCGCCAGCCGGCGTCGCAGGCAAGGGTCTCGACGCTTCTGATCTGGGTGGCTTTTTTCATGGATTTCCTGCCCGGGGCTTGTTGTTGTTGGCTGATAACAACAACGGATCGGAAGGCGCGTCAATCGGGCAAGGCGCGCTCTTCGTCATGGCCGGGCTTGACCCGGCCATCCACGTCTTTCTTGCTGTGGGGGCGGCAAGTCATGGATGCCCGGGACAAGCCCGGGCATGACGACGGTGAGGACTGCTAGCCTCCCGGCGGAAACAGCGTTGGCTTCCGCCGCTCGAACACCTGGCGCCCTTTCTTGAATCCCATCAGCATGTCCGGCAGCTCTGCAATCGCATTGGTGCCGTTGTCGGTATCCAGAATAATCAGGTCCGCCGGGTTGCCGGGCGCGATGCCGTAATCCCGCAAATTCATCAGTCGCGCCGGCAGATCCGTGACGAGGTCGAGGCAGGCATCGAACTCGCTGATGCCGGCATGCGCCACGTTGGCGTAGAAATTTGCCATTCTCAAAAGCGAGGCGTCGCCGAACGGCGTGAAGGGATTGAGCACGTTGTTGGTCGCGACCGAACAGAGGACGCCATCTTCGACCAGCCGGTGCGCGACCGTCAGGCCGCGCGGGGCATTATGCGTGGCGTCGCGGCCCATCAGATAGAGGTCGGTCGCGGGCAGTACGGTGACGGCGACGCCCGATTTCGCGAGCCGCGCCGTTGCTGCTTTGAGCTGGTCCGGCGGCAGCGCCGACAATTTGGTGGCGTGGCCGATGGCGACGCGGCCCTGGTAGTTGCGCCGTTCCGTCTGCCGGCAGACTTCTTCGAGGTGCCACCATGACGGATCGAGGTCGAAATCGAGATGCAGGTCGACGTCGACGTCGAATTCCTGGGCCAGGTCGAACAGCCTCTTGATATGGGTATTCGGGTCGGTGTCCATGTAAGGACAGCCGCCGATCGCTTCGCCGCCGTCGCGCAAGGCCGCGATCAGCAGTTCTTCGGCGCCGGGATCATTGGTCAGGCCTTCCTGCGGAAACACGCAGATCGACAAATCCAGCGCCCAGGCATAGTCGCACTTCAGCGCCTTGACCGCCTCGAAGCCGCGCAACGCGATCCGCGGATCGATCTCCACATGCGTGCGCATGCGGGTGGTGCCGTGCACGATGGCGCGTTCGATCACTTTGGCGCCGCGCGCGTAGACGTCTTCCACCGTGAAATCGCGCTTCATCGCCGCGACCGCGGCGATGGCCTCGGCGACGCTGCCATGGTCGTGCCCGCAGCGGCCGAGCAGGCACGCCTTGTCCAGATGAATATGCGTATCGACGAAGCCGGGCAAAGCGAGCTTGCCGCCGACGTCGATCTCGGCCGCCTCGCAGGCGAGGCGGGGCTCGATGGCGACGATGCGCCCGCCGCTGACGCCGATGTCGACCGTGGTTGCCGCGGATCGCGTCCTGGCGTTGCGGAAGATGAGGTCGAAGGCCGTTTTCGCGTTCATGGGGACCGGGCGGGGTGGAATGGTGACGAGCCTAGCGGATGCGCGCCCATCAGGCAGCTCCAGATTGTGTGCAGTTCTGATGCGTAATTGTTCAAAATATGTGCATGCAGTTTGACGGGCCGATTGTACTATTACGCATCAGGAGAAATCGCTATGTCCGTTGCCGCAAAAGCCGATCTCAAGGGAATGTCCGATGCCGAGGTGGTCGAGGCCTATCTCACGGCTTCCATGATTCCGGATCCCGATGCGGCTGCGGTTTACATGAAGCCCGGCACGATCATCACCTTCACCGGCGGACGGGAATTCGATCACCCCCGCGGGCCGACCGGCTTCAACGCGCGGCGCTATCGCTGGGTCAAGAAGAAGATGGACCGCTTCGACGTCTGCCCGGGCGCGGACGAGACCGTGGTCTACAGCATCGGCACGCTCTATGGCGAATGGATCGACGGCACGCCGTTCGAAGGCAACCGTTACGTCGATCGTTTCGTGGTGAGGGGCGGGCAGATCGTGAAGATGGATGTCTGGAACGACAGCGCCGAACGTATTCTGGTGCAGCGGGGGATCGAGGCGTAGTTACCTCGTCATTGCGAGCGCAGCGAAGCAATCCATCGTGCGGCAAAAGCAAGTATGGATTGCTTCGTCGCTATCGCTCCTCGCAATGACGGAACTGGCCGCTACCTCGCCCGCACCACCTTCGGCATCTTCACGACCCGGCCGCCTTCGCCTTCCTCGGCGTAAGGCGCCAGAATATCCAGCAGATCGCGGCCGCGTTGCGGGGCGGGGGCTACCAGCGCGCGGTTCGCCACCGAATCCAGGTGGCTGTGCATCAGGCCCATTACCTTGCTCTCATCGCCCTTGACCAGCGCTGCGATGATCGCGCGATGCTCGTTGATCGCACATTCCGACGAGTGCGGCCGGCTGTACAAAGATAATGTGAGACAGCAGCGATAGGCGACCTCGCTGACGTAACGCACCAGGATCGGGCTGTTCGTCATGTTGGCGAGCAGGATGTGAAATTCCGTTGCCAGCCGTATCGACACCGCATCCGACCCGTCGCGCGCGCGGTCCTCGGCATCGACATGGGCATTCAGCTCGGAGACCTGGTTTTTCGTCAGCTTGCCGGCGAGCTGGCGCACCACGAGGCGTTCGAGCTCGATCCTGATATCGAAGGCATCGCGGGCCTCCTGCCAGCTCGGCGTCGCCACGACAGCGATGCGGTTGCGGCGAAGTTCGACAAGGCCTTCCGCGGCAAGTTGGCCCAGCGCATGCCGCGCGATGGTGCGGCTGACGCCGAACCGCTCGCCAAGTGAATCCTCGGGGAGTTTGGCGCCGGGCGCCAGCGCCTGCTCGATGATGGCACGGCGGAGCGCGCGGCAGATCACGCCGACCTTGTCTGATGATTCCGGGGTCTTGCTGGCGGAGCGAGGCGCCATCGGCGAATCCTGAAGGGCACATGCATCGATGCCGCTCTCTTAGCACGCCTGTCCAGCAATTGAGCGCCTCAATTGCATGCAGTTTGATGGCCCGATTGCACAAAACGAGTCCGGCCGATCCGATGGCCGACAGCGATCCCGTTGATTCAGAACGCAGGTTCTGCTGGCATCTGGCTTGCATGCACTTCCAGCCATGATGCGCATGCAACCAGATTCCGAATTCCGGGGAGCACCGGTTCCGCCCGCCGCCGGGCCGATTGCCATCGAACTTTCGGACGCCTCGGTAACCTTCGGCCGCGGCGATCGCGCCGTGCCGGCCCTTTCCACCACCACGCTCCGGATCGCGGACGGCGAGTTTGTTGCGCTGGTGGGGCCTTCCGGATGCGGCAAGTCCACCATTTTGCGGCTGGTCAGCGGCCTGGTGCAGCCGACTTCAGGTGTGGTCATCGTCGGTGGCCGGGAAGTGGCGGCGCGCGCCTTGCGCGTCGGCATGGCCTTCCAGAATCCGACCATGCTGCCCTGGATGACGATCGAGCGGAACATCATGCTGCCGCTCAAGATCGTCGAGCCGTTCCGTTCGCGATTCCGCAAGCTGCGCAAGAC
>PNLC01000137.1 GCA_013822885.1 Bradyrhizobium sp. | reverse complement strand
ACAGGATCACGCCCCGTCGCGCGAACAACTGCCCGAAAACGCCATTTTGATCGCGCGCGCGATGGGGCCCGCGGCGCTGCTCGATTATGACCGCAAGCGCCTGCGCGGACTGGTGCTGGAGGAAGGCACCGCCAATTCCCACGTCTCCATCGTGGCACGCGCGCTCGGCATTCCCGCCGTCGGCGAGGTGCCGAACGCGCCCGGCATCGCCGATCCCGGCGACGCCATCATCGTCGACGGCACGTCCGGCTCGATCTACATTCGCCCATCGGCCGAAATCGAATCGGCCTATGCCGAGCGGGTGCGGTTCCGCGCCCGACGGCAGGCCCAGTATGCCGCGCTGCGCGATCTGCCCTGCGTCACCAGGGACGGCCAGCCGGTCGAACTGATGATCAACGCCGGCCTTGTCGTCGACCTGCCGCATATCGACGACACCGGCAGCGCCGGCATCGGACTGTTCCGTACCGAATTGCAGTTCATGGTCGGGCAGAGCCTGCCGCGCTCCTCGGATCAGCTCGCGCTGTATCGCACCGTGCTGGACGCCGCCGGCACCAAGCCGGTCACGTTCCGGACGCTGGACATCGGCGGCGACAAGGCGCTGCCCTACATGGAGACCGTGATCGAGGAAAATCCCGCGCTCGGCTGGCGCGCGATCCGGCTCGGCCTCGATCGGCCGGGACTGCTGCGCGGCCAGATTCGTGCGCTGCTGCGGGCCGGCGGCGGCCGCGCGCTGAAGATCATGTTCCCGATGGTATCGGACGTGGCCGAATACGATCAGGCCAAGGCGATCGTCGAACGCGAACTGACCTATCTGCGCCAGCACGGCCATCCGCTGCCGGAGCGCATCGATGTCGGCACCATGGTGGAAGTGCCCGCGCTGCTCTACCAGCTCGACGAGTTGCTCAAGAAAGTCGATTTCATTTCGGTCGGATCGAACGATCTGTTCCAGTTCCTGTTCGCCGTCGACCGCGGCAACGCCAAGGTTTCCGAACGGTTCGACACCATGTCCGCGCCGATCCTGCGCGCACTGCGCGACATCGTGCGCAAGGCCAACGCGGCAAAGAAGACGGCCTCGCTGTGCGGTGAGATGGCCTCCAAGCCGCTCGGCGCACTGGCGCTGATCGCGCTCGGTTACCGCTCGCTGTCGCTGTCGGCCACCGCGCACGGGCCGGTGAAGGCGCTGATCCTCGAGCTCGACGCCAAAAAGGCCGAAGCCGTCATCATGCCGCTGATCGATGCACCGGCCGGCAGCGTCTCGATCCGGCAGAAGCTGACGGAATTTGCGGAGGCCGAGGGGCTGTCGTTGTAGCGAGGCTCCGTCCCGACAACTTAAGCCTTCCACATCCGCCGCCTTGAGAACCACGCCATGTTGCCCGAAGCGAAACTCGATATCCTGCTTGCCCACCACGCCTCGCTGGAGGCCGAACTGCTGGGCCAGTTGAATTCCGAGAAATACGTCCAGATCACGCGCGAGCTCGCCGAGCTCAATCCGCTGATCGACGCCGTGAAGACCTATCGCGCGGCGCGGGCCGAGATTGCGGACACGGAATCGTTGCTGGCAGATCCTGCCACCGATCCGGAAATGCGCGGCATGGCCGAAGCCGAGCTGGAGACGCTGCAGGCAAATGTCGACGAGCTGTCGCAGAAGATCCGCGTGGCGCTGTTGCCCAAGGACGCCATGGACGACCGCAACGTGGTGCTGGAAATCCGCGCCGGCACCGGCGGCGACGAGGCATCGCTGTTCGCCGGCGACTTGTTCCGGATGTATGAGCGGTTTGCCGGCTTGCAGGGCTGGAAGGTCGAGGTGATCTCCGCCAGCGAAGGCACCATGGGCGGCTTCAAGGAAATCGTCGCCGAAGTGCAGGGCCGCGGCGCGTTCGCCAAGCTGAAGTTCGAATCCGGCGTGCATCGCGTGCAGCGCGTTCCCGACACCGAGACGCAGGGACGCATTCACACCTCGGCGGCAACGGTCGCGGTGCTGCCCGAGGTCGAGGATGTCGATGTCGACATCAAGAACGACGATCTGCGGATCGACACCATGCGCGCGCAGGGCGCCGGCGGCCAGCACGTCAACAAGACCGAATCCGCGATCCGCATCACCCACATTCCGACCGGCATCGTGGTCATGATGCAGGACAGCCGCTCGCAGCACAAAAACCGCGCCTCCGCGATGAACATCCTGCGCTCGCGGATCTATGACGCCGAGCGCCAGCGCGTCGACGCGGCGCGCTCCGCCGACCGCAAGGAGAAGGTCGGCTCCGGCGACCGCTCCGAGCGCATCCGCACCTATAATTTTCCGCAGGGCCGCGTCACCGATCACCGCATCAATCTGACGCTGTACAAGCTGCCGCAGGTGATCTCGGGCGAAGCGCTGGGCGAACTGATCGACGCGCTGACCACCGAACATCAGGCCGCGCAACTCGCAGCCCAGGGCGCGGCGGCGTGAGCGGCAACCTCGCTGTCGTCCCTGCGAACGCAGGGACCCATAGCCACCGACGTTCGTTGTTGCTCAAGATGCCAACCCGTACCACCTCAATCGAAGGGCCGCGGCGTATGGGTCCCTGCGTTCGCAGGGACGACGAATGACCTACCAAACCGTCGAGACGGCACGGCGCGCGCTTGCCCTGCAATTCAAATCTGCCGCCATCGATTCCGCCGAACTCGACGCGCGGTTGCTGACAGGTCACACGCTCGGCCTCGACCTGACCGGCATGATCACGGCGGCACAGCGTCAACTCACGCACGACGAATTCGCACGTCTCGAAAACTACGCGCGCCGTCGTCTCGCCGGCGAGCCGGTCGCGCGCATCGTCGGCGAGAAGGAATTTTGGGGACTGCCGTTGCGACTCGGACCCGCGACGCTGGTGCCGCGGCCCGACACCGAGACGGTGGTCGAAGTGGCGCTGGAGGTGATGCGCACAGGCGGCGCCCTCGATCGCCCGCTGCGCATCGCCGATCTCGGTACCGGCACCGGCGCAATTCTTCTGGCGCTGTTGTCCGAATTGCCGGCAGCAACGGGAATAGGCACGGACATCTCCGAAGCAGCCTTGCAAACCGCCGCCGCCAACGCGACGCGGGCAGGCCTCTCGGAGCGCGCGACATTCATCGCATGCGATTATGCGAGTGGCCTGTCCGGACTGTTCGATCTGATCGTCTCGAATCCGCCCTATATTCGTTCGGCCGATATCGGCGGCCTGGCGGTGGAAGTTAGGAACCACGATCCCCTGGCCGCGCTTGACGGCGGTGCGGACGGGCTGGACGCCTACCGCGCGTTGGTTCCCCAGTCGGCCAGCCGGCTGGCGCCCGGGGCCGCCCTGGTCGTGGAGGCCGGAGAGGGCCAAACCGGCCAAATCGAGGCTTTGATGGTAGCTGCCGGGTTAACGCCCGCCGCCTGCCCAAAAGCCGATCTGGCAGGCATTCCGCGGGCGGTAGCGGGCCACAAAACAGCCCGATAAAGTCCTACCGGAACGCAAAAAAACCACTTGGAATATCATCCGGGAGCGACTACGTTCCGGTCACAAATCGGTCCCGGGTGGCTGGCCCCGTAGCTATAAGCGGGTGGAAGCCAGAGGTCTCGAAACGAGAGCCCGCCGAGCGAAAGGTTCCAAAACGCAGGTCGAATTGAGCGCAATGGCTGGAACTGTGCTGCTCTTGACCGCAAAGCGAACGAAAGCCTGATTTTGGTCTTGAAGACTTACGCAAAACTCCGTCACGCGAAGTCGTCATGCAAGGCGATTAGGCTGGTTTGACTGGCTCAATGATTTGGTCCGGCGCGCGGTAAACGGCGCTGGTTGGGGAACGCGTCTTTGCTGAACGCGATGGTTGGCGAAATCGACGACATGAATTTGAACGGCATCGTGACCCGGTGCGCCTGAGCGCGCCCGGATTCGATGAGGATACGACGGCAACTGCATAACTTCAGGGCTGGAATAAAAGGCGACACATGAGAAACGGTCAGAATAACAAGCGGATGCGTAACCGGAACAACAATAACAACAACAATAATAATAACAGTAACCGGCGCGGTCAAAACCCGATGACCCGGGTGTTCGAATCGAACGGACCCGACATCAAGATCCGCGGCACCGCATCCCACGTTGCGGAAAAATACGTCCAGTTGGCGCGCGATGCGCGATCTTCCGGCGACCCGGTCGCGGCCGAGAATTACTATCAGCACGCCGAGCATTATTTCCGCCTGATTGCCGCTGCCCAGGAGCAGTTCCGGCAGAACCAGCCGCAACCGCGCGTCGACAACGAAATGCCGGCGACGGAAGATGGTGAGGACGAAGGCGAGAGCTTTTCGCATTTCGGCCAGGAGCCGGGCTTCGTCCCGCAGCAGCAGCAGCCCTACGTGCGCGACAACAATCCGCGCGAGCAGCGCGGCGACAACCAGCCTTTCGTCCGCGACCAGCAGCCACGCGAACATCGCGAACGCGATCGCGATCGTGAGCATCGCCCGCAGCCGCAATATCAGCCGCAACCCCAGCCGCAGCCGGTGATTGCCGATACCGGCGGCGTCGACCGTCTGCCGTCCTTCATCACCGGACCGCAGCCGCAGGTGAACGGCGCGCCCGGCGGATATGAAGGCGGTGGCGGCGGTGAACGTTTCCCGCGCCGGCGACGCCGTCCGCACGGCCCGCGTCCCGACAGCATGGCCGCGCCTGCCGCGCCGAGCGAAGACTTCAATCCTGGGAATGAGTAGTCGCTATTCGATATCCCGTCGTTCCTGCGTTCGCAGGAACGACTGACGGATGGACTACGCCTTGTCCCGCGACGCCGTCGACGACGGCACCAGCACCGGCTCCAGCGACGGAATCAACCGCGTGCGTTCGCGGCCCGCAGGGATCGCGCGATAGACCTGCTTGGTCGCTTCCACGATATGCACGCCGGCAAACGGCAGCGACAGCGCCGCGCCGACGCGCTCCCAGGCCATCGCCGAGCGCAGAAACCAGCTGTTTCCGACCGGCGGCAGGAACAGTGCCTCACCCCATGAAGCCGGCGTAAACCAGGTCTGCCGCAGCAACTGCGTGATCTGCGCGCGCGAATACGGCCGGCCGTGACCGAACGGCGTGTTGTCGGTGCGCGTCCACACGCCGCGGCGGTTCGGGATGACGGCGATGAGACGCCCGGACGGCGCCAGCACGCGCCAGACTTCGCGCAGCAATCGTTCCGGATCGTCGGACATTTCCAGTGCATGGACCAACAGGATCCGGTCCACCGCGGCATCCGGCAGCGGCATCGAAAATTCATCGATCAGGGTCGCCAGCGCCGGACGCGCCGTCGGCCATTTCAGCACGCCCTGGGCTGCCGGCATGAAAGCGATGCAGCGTTCGGAATCCTCGCGAAACAGTCCGAGATAGGGCGTCGGGTAGCCGAGCCCGAGCACGCGCTGCCCGGCCGCGTCAGGCCACCGCGCGCGGATGCCGCGATTGATCAACTGCCGCGCCACGATGCCGAGGCGTTGCGAGTAGAAATCGCGAAGATCGATCACGTCGATGGTCATGGCCTCAACATATCATACGGCGTTTGGCTGCGGCGTACCGAAAATGGCATTGCCGCGTAAGCGTTAACGCCATATTCCGTGCTATCCAATGGGCAGCTTGGTCCTACTCACGGAGCTATCATGGCCGCGGAAATTCGCACCTTTGCCTGCCTCGCCGACAATTTCGGCTATCTGATCCACGATCCCGCAACCAAGGCCACCGCCTCGATCGATGCGCCGGAAGCCGCGCCCATCATCAAGGCGCTGGAACGTGAAGGCTGGACGCTGACGGATATCCTGATCACCCATCACCATGCCGACCATGTCGGCGGCGTCGCCGAACTGAAGCAGAAGTACAACTGCCGCGTCGTCGCTCCGCACGACAAGTCGACTGCGATCGCCAATGTCGATCTGCGCACCGGCCATGGCGACGTCATCAAGGTCGGCAGCCTGCTGGTGCGGGTGCTGGAAACGCCGGGCCATACGCTCGACCATATCTCCTACGTGTTCGACGGCGAGAAGGCGGTGTTCGCCGCCGACACGCTGTTCTCGATCGGCTGCGGCCGGGTATTCGAGGGCACCTATCCGATGATGTGGGATTCGCTACTCAAGCTGCGCGCGCTGCCGGACGACTTCAAACTCTATTGCGGCCATGAATATACCGCGTCCAACGTCAAGTTCGCGCTCACGGTCGACGGCGACAATCCCGCGCTGCAGGCGCGCGCCGAGGAAGTGACCCGGCTGCGCGCGGAGAACAAGCCGACCATTCCGGTGCTGCTCGGTGAGGAGAAAAAGTCCAACGTGTTCCTGCGCGCCGACGAGCCGTCGGTGGCGGCGAAGCTGCACATGAAGGGCGCCAGCGGCGCCGAGGTGTTCGGCGAGCTGCGCGAACGCAAGAACAAGTCCTGATGGCGCTTTCGAAAGAAGCCGCCGCCATCGTCGCGCGGCTTGGACTGAAGCCACATCCGGAAGGCGGCCACTATCGCGAGACGTTTCGCGATGCCGGCGTGGATGCCGACGGCCGTTCGCGATCGACCGCGATCTATTTCCTGCTGGCACGCGGCGAGCGCTCGCACTGGCATCGCATCGATGCCGTCGAGGTCTGGCACTACTACGCGGGCGCGTCGCTGATCCTGCAAATCGCCGATGACAGCGGCCCGCGCAACGTGAAGCTCGGCCCTGATCTCGCCGCCGGCGAAATGCCGCAGGCGATCGTGCCGCCGCACGCCTGGCAGGCCGCCGAGAGCAGTGGCGACTGGACACTGGTCGGCTGCACGGTGGCGCCGGGATTCGAGTTCGCGAATTTCGAGCTGGCGCCGAAGGATTGGTCGCCTCCACGCTGAAACGACTGCGATCGGGAATCGGGTGGGTTTCATGGGCCCGTGCACATAGCTTCCGGCCTCACGGCAACAGGAGCGAAACATGCACGGTACATTCAGCACCTCACATCAGATCGAGCCGGCCATTCTTTATTTCGGCACGCCGGTGGTTCTGATCGGCTCGACCAACGAAGATGGTTCTTTCAATCTCGCGCCGATGTCGTCGGCATGGTGGGTCGGATGGCGCTGCATGCTCGGGCTTGCGCGTAATTCCAGGACGACCGAGAACATGATTCGCACGGGCGAATGCGTGCTCAATCTGCCGTCCGCTGCGCTCGTCGGCGCGGTCGATCGGCTCGCGCGCACCACCGGCTCCGACCCGGTGCCGCCGGGCAAGACGATGCGCGGCTACCGGCACGAACGCGACAAGTTCGGCCTGTGCGGCCTAACGGCGATGCCGGGCGAAACAGTTGCGGCACCGCGCGCGCTGGAATGCCCCGTTCAAATCGAGGCCAAGGTCGCGCACGTCCACGAGATGGCGCAGGAGGACGCAGTCTGGCGCGGCAATCTCACGGCGATCGAGGTGCGCGTCACCCGTGTCCACGCCCATTCCGGAATCATGATGGAAAGCGAGCCCAACCGCATCGATCCGGACAAATGGCGCCCGCTGATCATGAGCTTTCAGGAGTTCTATGGACTGGCGCCCGAGAGGCTGCAGCGCTCCGAACTCGGGCAGATACCGGAAGCGATGTACAAGCCGCCGGGCTGGCGGCCAGCGGCCTAACGTTTGCTCCACACCATATCCCTGGCCGCGACCAGTCCTCCACCTGCAATCAGGACCGCCGCGATGGCAATCGTCGCGGTCGGCTGCGCATAGCCGGCGAGGATCAGAAACGCCGTCGACAGCAATGGTGTAGCGTAGGATGCGGCCCCCAGCACGCGGATATCGCCGCGCTTCATGCCGATATCCCAGACAAAGAACGCGGCTCCCACCGGGCCGACACCGAGTGCGACGATCGCAAGCCACTGCCCCATCGTCTCCGGCCACACGGTCGTCTCGACCATGCCGTGAACGAGCGCGGCGAGCAGCGCGGTAGCAAGGCAAAAGCCCGCGACCGCGTCGGTCGGCACCGCCTTCAGCTTGCGCGACATCACGGAATAGGCCGCCCACACGAAGGCGGCGAGGAAGGCTGCGGCCAGGCCGGGCATCTGGCTGGGCGCGAAACCCCCGCCGGTATTGCCGGCCAGCAGCAGCACCGTGCCGGCGAGCCCGAGCAGCGCGCCGATGATGTGATGCGGCGCCAGCCGTTCGCCCGGCAAGAACGACGAGAACAGCACGATCAGCAATGGCCAAAGGTAATTCAGCAGGCCGGCTTCAGCCGGCGGCGCAAACCGCAGCGCGAGGAAATACAGCGCGTGATAGCCGAACAGCCCGCCGACGCCGACCACCCAGGCCACCAGCGGCTGCTTCATGGCGCCGAAGGCTGCGGGCCGGAACAGGAAGCTGGCGAATGCCACAGCGGCACCGATGCCGAACGTCATGGCGGCGAGTTGAAATGCGGGAATCTTCCCGGTGGCGACCGTGAGCACCGACAGCAGCGACCACATCAGGATCGCGGTCAGTCCGATCAGCGTGGCGGAACGGGGATTCATTGAAATGTCATTGCGAGCGAAGCGAAGCAATCCATCTTTCTTGCATAGCGCAAATGGATTGCTTCGTCGCTATCGCTCGCTAACGCAAACGCTTTGCGTTTATCGCAGGCAATGACGGAACGACGATCAAACCATATACTGGCCGCCGTTGATCGAGAGCGTCGATCCCGTGATGGCCCCCGCCTCATCGGCGGCGAGGAACACCACGGCGCGGGCGATTTCCTCGGGCTCGCCGAGGCGGTTGACCGGGATCAGCGGCAGGATGCTCTTCTCCAGCACTTCCTTCGGCACCGCCTGCACCATCTCGGTGTTGATGTAGCCGGGGCAGATCGCGTTCACGGTGATGCCGCCCTTGGCATTCTCCAGCGCGAGCGCCTTGGTGAAGCCGATGTCGCCGGCCTTGGCCGCCGAATAGTTGACCTGGCCGAACTGGCCCTTCTGGCCGTTGATCGAGGAGATGTTGATGACGCGGCCGAACTTGCGGGCGCGCATGCCTTCGATCACCTGGCGCGTCATGTTGAACAGCGAGCCGAGATTGGTGTTGATGACCGCGTTCCACTGGTCGAGCGTCATCTTGTGGAAAGCACCGTCCTTCGTAATCCCGGCGTTGTTGATCAACACGTCCACCGGGCCAAGG
>PNLC01000136.1 GCA_013822885.1 Bradyrhizobium sp. | reverse complement strand
AACAACCGGCTTAAAAAAAAGAAGCACGAGACGGCGGGACAAAAACAATGGCGGCAGACCGCGCACAAAACCTACAAGACACCTTCCTGAACCACGTTCGTAAAACCAAAACGCCACTGACGATCTTTCTGGTCAACGGAGTAAAGCTGCAGGGCATTGTCACCTGGTTTGACAACTTCTGCTTGCTGCTTCGGCGCGACGGCCACTCGCAGCTTGTCTACAAGCATGCGATCTCGACCATCATGCCGGGTGCACCGATCCAGTTGTTCGAGGGCGGCGAGGATGCTCCGGCTTGAGAGTGAACTGATTGGAACCCTTCAACCGTGAAGGGGGCGCCGACCGTCCGCGGTCGGCAGGTGACAGACAGACCGGGCGAGTGATCGTCATCGGCCCGTATTTGCGTATGCGTCGCGGCGATGCCGATGCGCATGCGAACGAGGCCGTGCGCGATTCCGACGCCCGGCTCGAGGAGGCGGCAGGTCTGGCGCGCGCCATTGACCTTGTGATCGCCGACACCCTGATCGCGCCGATCGGCCAGATCCGGCCTGCGACCTATCTCGGCAAAGGCAAGGTCGAGGAGATCACGGGCCTGATCGCGGGGCACGACATCGAGCTGGTGGTGATGGATTGCGCGTTGTCGCCGATCCAGCAGCGCAATCTCGAGAAGGCCTGGAACACCAAGGTGCTCGACCGCACCGGGCTGATCCTGGAGATCTTCGGCCGCCGCGCCAAGACCAAGGAAGGCGCGCTGCAGGTCGAACTCGCGCATCTGAACTATCAGCGCAGCCGCCTGGTGCGGTCCTGGACCCATCTGGAGCGCCAGCGCGGCGGATTCGGGTTCATGGGCGGCCCCGGCGAAACCCAGATCGAAGCGGACCGCCGCCTGATCGGCGACCGAATCGCGCGGCTGGAAAACGAACTGAAGAAGGTGCAGGCGACGCGGCGGCTGCACCGCGCCGGCCGGCAGCGGGTGCCTTACCGGGTGGTGGCGCTGGTCGGCTACACCAATGCCGGCAAGTCGACGCTGTTCAATCGCCTGACGCGCGCGGACGTGCAGGCGGCCGACATGCTGTTTGCGACGCTCGACCCGACCTTGCGCGCGTTGAGCCTGCCGCATGGCGGCAAGGCGATGCTGTCCGATACCGTCGGATTCATTTCCAACCTGCCGACGCAACTCGTGGCCGCCTTCCGCGCCACGCTCGAAGAGGTGCTGGAGGCGGACATCATTCTCCACGTCCGCGACATCTCGCATGAAGACGCGGAAGCGCAGGAGCGCGATGTCGACGCCGTGCTGCGTCAGCTCGGCATCGATCCGGACGCGGGCGCGCGCATACTCGAAGTCTGGAACAAGATCGACCGATTCGATCCCGAGGAGCGCGCCAACCTGCGCAACATCGCGTCCCGGCGGCCGCCGGAGCGGCCGTGTTTCCTGGTATCGGCGGAGACCGGGGAGGGGATCGATGCGCTGTTGACCGCGATCGAGGATCGGCTGGCGGCGACCCGCACGACGCTCGATCTCTCCATCGATGCTTCCGACGGCGCCGGCATCAGCTGGCTGCATCGCAATGCCGAAGTGCTCAACAAGGTGCTTCACGACGGCCGCTTCGACATGACGGTGCGCGTCGACGAGACCAAGCGCGACATCGTGGTCTCGCGGTTCGATGCGGTGCCGCACGTGGCGTGAACTGAACTCAGCGCGTGCCTTGTTCCCGGACTGACGCTGCCGCCGGAGGCTGCTTTTTACCTTTCGCCTCATTCCAGAGCGCGTCCATCTCCTCGAGCGTTGCGTCTTCGAGCGTGCGGCCCTTGGCGGCAAGCGCCCGTTCGATATAGGCAAAGCGGCGCTCGAACTTGGTGTTGGTACCGCGCAGGGCGCTTTCCGGATCGGCGCCGACGTGGCGGGCCAGGTTGACGAGCGCGAACAGGAGGTCCCCGGTTTCCTCGGCGAGTTCATCGGCGTCGGCGTTGTCGAGCGCGGCCTCGATCTCGTCGGCTTCTTCGCGAATTTTGCTGAGCACGGCGCGGGGATCGTTCCAGTCGAAGCCGACGGTGGACGCCTTGCGTTGCAACTCGATCGCTCGCGTGAGCGCAGGCTGTCCCGCCTTGACGGACGAGAGCAGCGATTTATGCGCCGTCTCTTCCGGCGGCCGCTGCGCCGCGCGCTCGGCCTTTTCCTCGGCCTTGATGCGCTCCCAGGCGCTCTTGACGCCGGCGGGGGCGATGTTGCCGTCCTTGTCGGCGAACACATGCGGGTGGCGGCGGATCATCTTGCGCGTGATCGCCTCGACGACGTCGCCGAAGGCAAAGGCATTCTGCTCCTCCGCCATGCGGGCATGATAGACCACCTGCAGCAGGAGGTCGCCGAGCTCATCGCGGAGATCGTCGAAGTCGCCGCGCGTGATCGCGTCCGCGACCTCATAGGCTTCCTCGATGGTGTAGGGCACGATCGTCGCAAAATTCTGCTCGAGGTCCCACGGACAGCCGGTCACCGGCGTGCGCAGCGCCGCCATGATTTCGATCAGCCGTGAAATGTCGCGGGAAGGGGTCATGGGATTTCCGTCGCCGAGGGAAGACACGGGGCTTTATGGCGCAAGCGGCGCATTGATCCCAGTGCAACGAGCCGGAAACGAGGCAATTTCCACCGATTGGCGTCACGGCCCGGGAATGCTATTGGCTCCGCCATGAGCGACCAATCATCGTCAGAAACCGCGCTGGTGCTGTTCTCAGGTGGCCAGGATTCAACCACCTGTCTGGCTTGGGCCTTGCAGCGCTTTGCGCGCGTCGAAATGCTCGGCTTCGGCTACGGCCAGCGTCATGCGATCGAGTTGTCCTGCCGTGACGGCCTGCTGTCGGGCATGAAATCTCTGCGACCGGATTGGGCGGCGAAGCTCGGCGAAAGCCATACGCTGGAGATTCCGACGCTCGCTGAAATTTCCGACACGGCGCTGACGCGCGACGTCGCCATTGCCATGGGCGAGGATGGCCTGCCCAATACGTTCGTGCCCGGCCGCAACCTGGTGTTTCTCACATTTGCGGCGGCGCTGGCGTACCGGCGTGGTATCCGCCACATCATCGGCGGCATGTGCGAGACCGACTATTCGGGTTACCCGGATTGCCGCGACGAGACCATCAAGGCGCTGCAGACGGCGCTCAATCTTGGCATGGCGAAGAATTTCGAACTGCAAACGCCGCTGATGTGGCTGGACAAGGCCTCGACCTGGAAGCTCGCACACGAGCTTGGCGGGGCAGGGCTGGTCGACCTGATCCGCGAACATTCCCACACCTGTTATCTCGGCGAGCGCGGCGCGCAGCACGATTGGGGTTATGGCTGCGGCGAATGCCCGGCCTGCGCGTTGCGGGCCAAGGGCTGGCGGGAATATGCGGCGTTGGCCTAACGGCCGAAATCCGCGGGCGTCAGTTCGATCGGCATGCCGTGCGGCGTGCGGTCGGCGGCGTGGTCCCAGGCGTCGCGATAGCGATGAAGCGTCTCTGACGTGGCGACGCCTTTGGCGGCAACCAGATGCTCCAGTGTCGCCAGCCAGTGCCGGTAATAGGTCTCGCCTGTATCCGGATCGCCGGCGGCCTGAGCACGTTTGATCTGGTCGGCGAGGGCGGCCGCCCACTCGGGCCAACTGAACAGGCCGCGCTCGTGCAGCGCCAGCGCCATCGCGAATGCCTGCGCCTCCCAGGGCTCGCGAAACACCGGGCCGGCGTCGTCGCGCGGAATGCCCGGCACAGCGGTGGTCGCACGTGCGGCAGCAGCGGAATCCATCACGCCGCCTCCAGATAGGGCTCAAACGCGTCGATGGATATCTTCACGGTCGGATCGGCGTCCGGGCCCCACAGTTCGGCGCCGTCGAACACGACCGTGTAGAGCCACTGCGGGTTCTCGCCGGCCTCCATCGCGGCCGTATCCGGAAATACATGGCAGCCGTGATCGCGCTCGACCACGCCGAGATGGCCTCGTACATAGCGCGGCAGCCTCGTGTGGGTTGCCGGGTGAATGTTTTTGGCACGCACGCGATCGCCTGGCTTGAACTTAGCGGCGGCGGGCGCCGGGCGACCGAACTTTCCGCGCACCATGACGCGCTCGACATCTACCAAGGCGAACTTGCCGTGCTTGAGCGGCCTCGGCGGCTGCACTGCGTGCCCGGCTGCAACTTCCTCGGCGCCGATGAAGCCCTTGTCGACGAGCATGTCCTCGAGACCGAGAAACCATTTCTTGTAGTACGAACTCGCGAGATAGACGTGCGGCGGCAGCATCTCCCGATAGAAGCGCGACGTGTCGATGTTGAAGGCGCCGGCGGCGCCCATCGCGCGCACCATTGCCAGAACGCGCGCCTCCCACTCGGTGTGGAACATCGGCTCGTTCGGCTCGGGCTCGACCTTGCCAAAGCCGTCCATGCCGCCCATGTCGTGCACGCCGTTCACGATGGCGATCCCGGCGTTTTCGGAAATCCCGTGCCGATCATGGAGTCGCGCGTGACGAGCTCGGCGAGCTGCTTCTCGCTCCATCCCTCGGTGCCCTCGGGACGCATCGGCAGCACCAGGAAGCGCGTCTCGGCGGTCGAATCCCAGACCCTGATTTCGGTTTCCTTCGGCAGGCTGACGCCGAAGTCGGCGAGCACGCCGCGCGGATCCTTGACCGCGCGCGAACGATACGGCGCGGCCTTGTACCAGACCGGAGGCAGCCCGAGCATTTCCCAAGGGTAACAGGAGCACAGCGTACACACGACCATGTTGTGGCGCTGCGGCGTGTTCTCGACCGCGACGAGGTGGTCGCCGACCCGGCTGACATGGCCGAGCGTACTCACTGCCGCGCTGGCGTCGTCCAGCAGCGCCTGCCTGAAGGCAGGGTCCGTCCATGCCTTGGCGACAACCTGCGCGCCGTTATGCGGACCGATCCTGGTCTCGTAGGCCTGGATGATGGCGTCCAGCGCTGCCGGATCGACATAGCCTTTTTCGGTCAGGATCGTCTCCAGCGCGCGCACGCGCAGCTCGGTCTCGGAGAGCTCCGAATGGTCATGATCGTGGTGGTGATGATGGTCGTGATCGTGGTCGCTCATGCGCTCAGGATAGTCGCAAAATCCGGGCGATGTCGAGGCGGGGGACTCGTGGTGTCCGTTTGCCGACGGATGTGCTTGCCCTGCCGCCAGCATTCTGCGCTAAGGTTTCGGGAAAACCTCAGGGAAGGGAGGCAATGCGTTGGCCGAGTTTGTAAAAATCGAGAAGGGCCTGGGGCCGGAGGGCCGCATCGCCGTGGTGCGGTTCGACCGCGGCGACGGCATCAATGCGCTGTCGCCGGAGGCGCTGCGCCAGCTTACCGAAGCCGCCCGCAGCTTCGAGGATGACGACACGACCTCGGTCGTGGTGCTGACCGGCGCCACGACATTCAGCGCCGGCTTCGACCTCAAGGACCCCGAAGGCCGGTCCCGAAAATCCATGGATCTCGGTACGTTGCGTCGGCATTTGAAACTGGGACCGCGGCTGACGCGCGCCTGGCAGGAGATGGAACAGATCACGATCGGCGCCATCGAAGGCTTTTGTGTCGGTGGCGGCGTGGCGCTGGCGGTGGCGCTGGATTTCCGCGTGATGGCGCGCGACGCCCATATGCGCGTGCCCGAGATCGGGCTCGGCATGAACATGAGCTGGCAAAGCGTGCCACGGATGCTGCATCTGATGGGACCGGCGCGCACCAAGCAGGCGGTCATCCTGGCCGACCAGCGCATCTCGGCCGCCGAGGCCTACGAATGGCGGCTGGTGGAAGAGGTGGCCGATCCCGGCAAGGCGTTCGATGCCGCCATGGCGCTCGCCGCCAAGGTCGCCGCCCAGCCGCCGCTGTCGGTCGCCATGACCAAGTTGACGGTGAACCGCCTGACGCACGCACTCGACGATCTCGCCAGCCACATGGACGTCGACCAGTTCGCTCTGGCGAGCATGAGCGAGGACCACAAGGAAGGCGTCGAGGCGTTCCTGGAGCGTCGCAAGCCAAGGTTCAGCGGCCGCTGAGGGCAGTTACCAAAAATGGCGAAAACAACCCCATGCAAAGTAGAACGGCCGGCGCCGACGCCAGCCCAGCGCCAGCATCGATGATTCGCATAAGGTATATTATGGAATATCTTTATCTCTAATTGGATCAAATATTTAGACGAGAATCCTGCCACCCAATGCCATTAGACGGCCGTCCAGGCGTTCGTTTGAACACGAGCAATCCTGCTACGCCAAAGCCTGTGTTGCCGCCGCTGGCGGACGCTGCAATAAGCCGCGAGTAGATCGCTGACGACTCGTGACGGGCCGTCTCAAGAACAACAACCCTCAAGGGAGAAAACGATGAGCTTTTCACGACGCACGATTCTGAAGGCATCCGCGGCGTCAGCGGTTCTGGGCGGCATCGGCGCGCCGTTCGTGGCGCGGGCCCAGGCTGCCGAATTTACCTACAAGTACGCCAATAATCTCCCGGACGGACATCCCATGAACGCCCGGGCCAAGGAGATGGCGGCGGCGATCAAGGCCGAGACCAATGGCCGGTTCGACCTGCAGATTTTCCCCAACAACCAGCTCGGTTCCGACACCGACATGCTGAGTCAGATCCGGTCCGGCGGCGTCGAGTTCTTCACGCTGTCGGGGCTGATCCTGGCCACGCTGGTGCCGGCGGCGTCGATCAGCGGTATCGGGTTCGCATTCCCGGACTACGATACGGTCTGGAAGGCCATGGACGGGGGCCTGGGCGCCTATGTGCGCAGCGAGATCACCAAGGCCAACCTCGTGGTGATGGACAAGATCTGGGACAATGGCTTCCGCCAGACCACGTCGTCGACCAGGCCGATCAATGGGCCTGAGGATCTCAAGGGCTTCAAGATCCGCGTGCCGGTCTCGCCGCTGTGGACTTCCATGTTCAAGGCGTTCGATGCGGCGCCCGCCTCGATCAATTTCAGCGAGGTTTACTCCGCACTGCAGACCAGGATCGTCGAGGGCCAGGAAAACCCGCTGGCGATTATTTCGACGGCGAAGCTGTACGAGGTGCAGAAATACTGCTCGCTGACCAACCACATGTGGGACGGCTTCTGGTTCCTGGCCAACCGCCGCGCCTGGGAGAAACTGCCTGAGGACATCAGGACGATCGTGGCGAAGAACATCAATGTGGCCGGCATCAAGGAGCGCGAGGACGTGGCCAAGCTGAACGCCGGCCTGCAGCAGGAACTGGCCGGCAAGGGACTCACGTTCAATCAGCCTACCGTGACGCCGTTCCGCGAAAAACTCCGCTCCGCGGGCTTCTACGCGGAATGGAAAGGCAAATACGGCGACCAGGCCTGGGAACTGCTCGAAAAGTCCGTCGGCAAGCTGTCTTAAGTCTCTTGATCCGAAGGCAGCCATGGTTCACGCCGACACGATTGAAGTAATGGGCGAGGAGGTGGCTCAGCCCCCTCCTCGCCGCCGTTCGCTGCTGGCGTCGATCGAGCATACACTGGGCGTGCTGGTCGAGATTCCGGCGGCGCTGCTGGTGGTCGCCGAGATCGTGATCCTGTTTGCAGGCGTGGTGGCGCGCTACGGATTCCACCGGCCGCTGATCTGGTCGGATGAACTGGCCTCGATCCTGTTCCTGTGGCTGGCGATGCTTGGCGCTGCGGTCGCGTTCCGGCGTGCCGAGCACATGCGGATGACCGCCGTAGTTGCCAACGCCCGGCCCGCCATGCGCGCCTATCTCGACCTGATCGCAACTTCCGCCGCGCTGGCGTTCCTTATTCTGATCGCCTGGCCGGCCTTCGAATACGCCTACGAGGAGAGCTACATCACGACGCCGGCGCTGCAGATCGCCAACGTCTGGCGTGCGGCGGCGCTGCCGGTCGGTATCGCCCTGATGGCGATGTTTGCATTCCTGCGGCTGCTGCAGGCCCGAAACCCGCGCATCGTGCTTGGCGCGATCCTGTCGGTCGTCGTGGTGATCGGGGTATTCTGGCTGCTCCGGGGCGCGCTGAAACCGCTTGGCAATCTCAACCTGATCATCTTCTTTGTCGGCGTCGCCGGCTTCTGCGTCTTCGCCGGCGTACCGATCGCGTTCGGGTTTGGGCTCGCGACGTACGGCTATTTGGCGCTGACGACGGGCACGCCGCTGATGGTGCTGGTCGGCCGCATGGACGAGGGCATGAGCCACCTCATCCTGTTGTCGGTGCCGCTGTTCGTGTTCCTGGGTCTCCTGATCGAGATGACCGGCATGGCGCGCGCCATGGTGGCGTTTCTGGCGAGCCTGCTCGGCCACGTTCGCGGCGGGCTGCATTACGTGCTGGTCGGCGCGATGTATCTGGTCTCGGGCATTTCGGGCTCCAAGGCCGCCGACATGGCTGCCGTGGCGCCGGTGCTGTTCCCGGAAATGAAAGCCCGTGGAGCGAAGCCGGGCGATCTGGTCGCCCTGCTCTCCGCGACCGGCGCGCAGACCGAAACCATTCCGCCGAGCCTCGTGCTGATTACCATCGGCTCGGTCACGGGCGTTTCGATCGCCGCGCTGTTCACCGGCGGGTTGCTGCCGGGCCTGGTGCTGGCGATCACGCTGTCGGCGCTGGTGTGGTGGCGTTACCGGAACGAGGATCTGCGGCATGTGACGCGCGCCAGCGGCGGCGAGATTGTCCGCGCCTTCGCCATTGCCCTGCCCGCCATCGCGCTGCCGTTCGTGATCCGTTACGCCGTGGTCGAGGGCATCGCCACCGCCACGGAGGTCTCCACCATCGGCATCGTCTATGCCTTTGTCGTCGGCTACCTGATCTACGGGCTTTTGATCTATCGCAACTTCGACTGGCGGCGGATCATGCCAATGCTGGTCGAGACCGCGTGCCTGTCGGGGGCGATCCTGCTGATCATTGGTTGCGCCACCGGAATGGCCTGGGGTCTGACGCAGTCGGGCTTTTCACGGACGCTGGCGGCCGCCATGACCGGCCTGCCCGGCGGTTCGGCGACCTTCATCGCCGTCTCGATCGTGGCGTTCGTGATCCTGGGCAGCGTGCTCGAGGGCATTCCGGCGATCGTGCTGTTCGGGCCGCTGCTGTTTCCAATCGCCCGTGCCGTGGGCGTACACGAGGTCCATTATGCGATGATCGTG
>PNLC01000135.1 GCA_013822885.1 Bradyrhizobium sp. | reverse complement strand
ATCGCGCGCGGTGAGGATCAGAACCGGCATTGCGCGCCCGTTGCGACGCCATGCCTCCAGCACCGATATGCCGTCCATCTTGGGCAGGCCGATATCGAGCACGACGGCGTCGTAGGGCTCGCTGTCGCCGAGAAAATGCCCCTCCTCGCCATCGAACGCGCGATCGACCACATAACCGGCATCCGTCAGCGCCGTCGTGAGTTGACGGTTGAGATCAGGATCGTCCTCAACGACAAGCAGGCGCAAGCTGGCCTCCAATGGTGAGCCTTACGAAATCAGATCTCATGATGAGGCTAACCGGCGTGAACGGGCCATGAACGGGGAACATGCGCAATGTTACTTTTTCTTCATGCTGCCGGGCTGCCGCGGGTGGAACCCGGCGGAACCGGCACAGACGCCTAGCATGCCGGATCGGATGCCCCAAGAGGCTGCATTGAGGCGAAAGCCCACAACCCAGCTGCCTCCCTAGCGGTAACTGGAAGAGTAAAATCGGCCCGGGCGACCGACGGGTGCCCGGCCCGCTCCCACTCAGGTCCGGAAGAACACGAACCAGACGACGCCCAGAACCAGGATTGCGAGCCCGGTCGAAACTGTCAGCAGCGCCAGTACGGACGGGCCGGGTTCGGCCTGACGGGCCTCGGTCGCGGTTTCGACGATCTGGCCATGCCGTTTCGTTGCCATGGAGCCTCCGTTTGATTGAAGTGACTGCAATGCCAGCGAATGCTTCGACACCGCCTGTCCGAAGCAACGTCCGATGGGAAATGATGTTCCGGATTTTCGGGCCGTGGCTGGCGGCCAGTGCGTCCAATTCGTCGCAGGAGCGCGTCGGATGCGGTTAACGCCGTTGCGGGATTCCCGCCTTCACCATGTTTCAGACCGGGTCCGTCGGTGTTATCCTTGCTCGGTTGTCTGTTGCGTATTTTGGAGTAGCCCATGGCCCCCCGCGCCAATTGGAAGGGTTTTCTGCGTTTGTCGCTCGTGACCTGTCCCGTCGCCCTCTTTCCGGCGACGTCGGACACCGAGAAGGTCTCCTTCAACCAGATCAACCGCAAGACCGGCCATCGCATCAAGTACGCGAAGGTCGACGCCGATACCGGCGAGGAAGTCGCCAACGAAGACATCATGAAGGGCTACAAGATCGACACCGATACCTACATCGAGGTGTCGAAGGACGAGCTCGACGACCTCGCATTGGAATCGACCCGCACCATCGAGATCGACGAATTCGTGCCGCGAACCGATATCGACAGCCGCTATGTGATCCGTCCCTATTATCTCGTGCCGGACGGCAAGGTCGGCCACGACGCCTTCGCCGTGATCCGCGAAACCATCCGCGCCATGGACAAGGTCGCGATCGGTCGCGTGGTGCTGACCAACCGCGAGCACATCATCGCGCTGGAGCCGCTCGACAAGGGACTGATGGGAACGCTGTTGCGCTACCCCTACGAGGTCCGCAGCGAGAAGGAATATTTCGAGGATATCCAGGACGTGAAGATCACCAAGGATATGCTCGATCTCGCCAAGCATATCGTCGAGCAGAAATCCGGATCGTTCGAGCCCGAACAATTCGAGGACCGCTACGAGCAGGCCCTGATCGACCTGATCAACCAGAAGCGCAGCGGCGTGAGTATCACGGCCAAGGCCGCACCGAAGAGCACCGGCAACGTCATCAACCTGATGGACGCGCTCAAGCGCAGCCTCGCCGGCGAAAAGCAGCCCGCCACCGCCAAGACCCAGGAAAAGACTCAGGAGAAGTCAAAGGGGAGGAAGCCGCGCAAGGCTGCGGCCGGACAGCGTGAAATGCTGCTGCCGATCAGCGGCAACGGCAAGCGGGCCGCCAAGGAGACGGCGAAGGAAGCGCCGAAAAAGGCCGAGAAGCCGGTGCGCGCCGCAGCCCGCGCCAAGAAGGCCGGATGATCGTGCGGAAGTCCCAGCCCGCCCCGCACTGGCAGATCGCGGTCAAGAACGTGATCGGTGGCGGGTAACTGGCGTTAGCGGATCGCGATGATGCGGGCGCTGCACGACGACGCGGGAAACAAACCGTTAGCCCGCTTCCGTGCGCTGCTGACGGCCTCAACATTCAATCGCCGCAGCGAAACGAGGGAGAAGACCCTCGCCCCGTTGCGGCGCTGAACATGGTCCGGGCATTTGCCCGGACACCGGGGGGCATTTCGCTATCAGAAGTTACGCTGTGCGCGAACCTGGAGCAGGAACGTATCCTGATCCTTGAATTCGTACAGCGCGGTCGGCTTCGGAGCCGTCGCCGTGAACCTCGAACTTCCCGACATCTTCTGGTCGAGGTGGACCCACTGGAATTCGCCCGAGAACGTCAGGTTCTTGACCGGGGTCCAACGGGTAACCATACCGAGTTGGGAGATGTTGAAATCGGGGTTACAGGTGTAGTTGCCCGTGTTGTTCCCGGCCAATGCCTGACCCGCGTGGCTTACGGCGAAGGCGGCGCAGTAAGCCCCCTTGGCAGAAGTGGTTCCAGCACCGAGCAGGTTGTCGTTGGCTCCGCCGTTATAGCGCACGGCAGAGTAGCTGCCGAACAGGCTGCTCGACCAGTTCGGATTCCAGTTGTGATTGAACGCGCCGCGGACGCCCCAGGCCGTCGTTAGCTCAATGCCACCGGTACCGGCGGCACCCGGGAAATAGACGCCGTCGGTGGTCGCGCCGAAACCGACGCTCTGGTAGCCGAAGCCGCTGTCGCCGAACATCGCAAAGCTCGGCGAACTGCCGCTGGTGGCAATCACGTATTTCGTGGCACCCTTCGCGTAGCTCGCGTCGATCTTGATGTCGTCGCCCGCGCCGGTCGGGATGTTCTTGATCTGCAACGCAGCCATCACGGCGCCGCCCCATTTGGTATCGGGGTGACCGCTGATTTCGGACGCGCTGGTCGGCACGGAGCCTGCGCCCAGTGTATTGTACGAGCCGCTGACCTCATGTAACGCGCCCGAAACCTGGAAGAGACCCCAGGCCTGATCGACCCGGATCCGGCCGACGATTTCCGGCATGTGCGTGCCGGCGTAGGCGTTCGATCCGGTTCCGTTGGCGCCGATCGCTCCGGGGATGCTCAGGTTGTAGACGGAAGTGCGATCCCAGACGGTCGGATCATCGAGACCGATCGTAGCCGAAACGCCGTTACCGAAGTCGGCGGTGTACTGTATGTTGTTGACACCGGTGTCGGTGTTGTTGCCGCCGAGCAGGCTCGCATTGATGTTGCCCGGGAAGCCGTTCCAGGGGGTCGAGTAAGCCGACGAGGACTTGCCGAAGGTGAAGCCGGCGAACTGGATGAAAACGTACTCGACCGCGACGTAGCCGCCGCCCGCGGTCGACAGCAGGTTCGCGCTGAACGACGAGAGTGACGACGGATTGTTGGTGCCGCCGCCCACATTGTTGAACTGGAAGTCGCCCTGACCGAAGGTGCGGACGACGCCGTACTCGGTCGCGGTACGGGTATCGATCGTCAGCGCCATGCGCGAGCGGGAAACGAAGTAATCGCGAAAGCGGTTCCCCTGGCCGAGGTCACTATTCCACGCCGGACTGCCGTGGGCGCCGCCGTTGAAGGTGGTGTCGACGCGCAGATAGCCGCCGATCTTGATGCAGGTGTCGGTGCCCGGGATGTAGAAGAAGCCTGCGCCGTAAAGCGAACAGATCCTCACATATTCTACCGCCTTGGCCTTGACCGGAAGGTCGGCCGCCTGTGCGCCGCCGCTCAGGGCAATCAAGCCTGCCGCCGAGCTGAGAATGAGTGTGCGCGCCGTTTTCATACTAAGTAGGGCTCCTATCCCAAGATTCATGCCGTTGCATCCCAGCCCTACCTAATCCAAAATCGGGTATGTTGAATGACAACGCGGTGAAGCCACCTTACTTGAGTCGCGCCTGTGATTTTTTGGCAACGCAAAAATATTGAGCCCGAGTAAACCAGCGCGTTTCGTTCGCCCGAGAGGCTTCTTGAGCAAGATAATTTCTCCGGGCCTGCAGCCGCGGCTTACCTGAACGTTGCTGTAACCGGCCAAACGCATAGCAGCACTTCCACGTGCAAACGCCGGCCGCGCTTTACCGGGCTCAGAAATCCTGTTCCTACTGTCACAAATGGGGCTGGATCAACCGGCCGGCATTGAGGGGAGACCGTCATGAAGCTCGGCGCCGCCATTGCGGAAATCATGAAGCGCGAGGGGATCGAAATCCTTTGCGGCTACCCGGTCAACCATCTCATCGAATATGCCGCCAGTGCCGATATCCGCCCGGTGATGGTGCGCCAGGAGCGCATCGGCGTTCACATGGCGGACGCGATCTCGCGCGTGACGTCGGGCCAGTCGATCGGCGCCTTCTGCATGCAGCATGGTCCCGGCGCGGAGAACGCAATGGGCGGCGTGGCGCAGTGCTACGGCGAATCCGTCCCCGTGCTGGTGTTGCCGATGGGCTATGCGCGCCGGCTCGCCCATATCGATCCGAATTTCAACTCCAGCCAGGCGATGAAGGCGTTCTCGAAGTCCTCCGAGCCGATCAACATCGCGGCTGAAGTCTGCAACATCTTCCGGCGGGCATTCACGAAGCTGAAGAACGGCCGCGGCGGGCCGGTCATCGTCGAAATCCCGGCCGACATGTGGAACGAGGACGTGCCGGAGCCCTTGAACTACACGCCGGTGCTGCGCACCCGCTACGGCGCCGATCCGGTCCACCTGAAGGAGGCGGCGGCCCTCCTCGTGGGCGCCAAGCGGCCGGTGATCTACGCCGGCCAGGGCGTGCATTACGCCAGGGCCTGGCCGCAGCTCAGGCGGCTGGCCGAGCGCCTCGCCATCCCGGTCACGACCAGCCTTGGCGGCAAGTCGTCGTTTCCCGAGACGCACCCGCTGTCGCTGGGGTCGGGCGGCCTCGCGGTGCCACGGGCGGTGCCGAAATTCCTCGGCGAAGCCGACGTGATCTTCGGCATCGGCTGCTCGTTCACCGAAACCTCGTTCGGCATCGCCATGCCGAAGGGCGAGACCATCATTCATTCGACGCTCGATCCCAATCATCTCAACAAGGACGTCGAGGCCAAGATCGGCCTGGTCGGCGATGCCGGCCTGGTGCTCGACGCCCTGCTGGAGGAGATCGGCAGGAGCGTCACCTCGGACCGCGATGCGACGGCGGTGGCCGCCGAGATCGCGGCCTCGCACAAGGAGTGGCTGGCGAAATGGATGCCGAAGCTGACGCATGACGATGCGCCGCTGAACCCCTACCGCGTGTTGTGGGATCTGCAGCACACCGTCGACATCGAGAACACCATCATCACCCACGATGCCGGCAGCCCGCGCGACCAGCTCTCGCCGTTCTGGAAGTCGGTCGAGCCGCTGTCATACATCGGCTGGGGCAAGACCACGCAACTCGGCTACGGCCTCGGCCTTGCGATGGGCGCCAAGCTCGCAAAGCCCGACAAGCTCTGCATCAACGTCTGGGGCGACGCCGCGATCGGCTTCACCGGCATGGACTTCGAGACCGCCGTGCGCGAGCGCATCCCGATCATGTCGATCCTCCTGAACAACTTCTCGATGGCGATCGAACTGAAGGTGATGCCGATCTCGACCGAGAAATACCGCTCGACCGACATCTCCGGCGACTACGCTGCGATGGCGCGCGCCTTCGGCGGCCATGGCGAGCGGGTGACCAAGCCCGAAGACATCATCCCCGCCATCAAGCGCGGCATTCAGAAGACCATGGAAGGCATCCCGGTGCTGCTGGAGTTCATCACCAGCAAGGAGACCGAGGTCTCGCGGCCGGGGACCTGAGGCAGGTCCGAAACAAGAACCCGCAAAACAACCCCATGCACAGTAGGCGAAGGCACAGAAAAAGGTATCTAATTACTCCGCCATCTCCGCCGGCGTCGAGGGGCCGGCGAGCGGCCGTTCTTCCATCAGGATGATGCTGAGCGCGGCGCAGGCCAGCAGCGCGGTGGCGGCGCCGAACACGTAATGGAACGCGGTGACCATGTCGGCGACCGGGATGGCATTCGCCGGTCCCCTATGTTCGCCAAGCGAGATGCCGGGCCCCAGCGCCATCAGCAGGATCGCACTGAAGGCCGCGACCATGAACGACGACATCAGCGCGCGAAAGAAGTTCATCGCGCCGGTAACGGTGCCGATCTGCGCGCGGCCCACCGAGTTCTGCAGCGAGACCACGCTGACCGGGAACGTGGTGCCGAGCCCGAGCGCGAACAGCGACAGCACGATCAGCAGGCCCCACAGCGGCAGCGTCGTCACGCTCAGCACCAGCCCGAAGATCGTGGCCGCGGACGTGCCCGCGATGGCGACGCGCTTATAGTGCTTGGCGCGCGCCATGGTGCGTCCGGCAATGGCCGCTCCGCAGGTGGAGACCGCCGCGAGCGGGATCAGCGCAAGCCCGGCTTCACTGGCGCTGAGACCGTAGACGACCTCGTAATACAGCGGCAGATGCACGGTCAGCGCCGTGATGGCGCCCAGCGCGCAGCCGCCGGCCACGACCGCGTAAGGCACCACCGTTCCGCCCAGCAGCGGCAGCGGCAGGAACGGCTCCTCGGCATTGCGCGCATGCCAGACGAAGGCCAGCGCTAGCGCAACCGATGCGCCGATCATCGCCATGATGGCAGGCGACAGCCAGGCGAAGCGATGGCCGCCCCAGCTCAGCACCAGCATGATCCCGACGGCAGACGCCATCAGCAGCACCCCGCCCAGCCAGTCGACCTTGCGGCGGCGATGGAACACCGGGATCTTGCCCATCTTGGGCAGCAGCAGAAACAGCGCGCCGACGGCGAGCGGCACGTTGATCCAGAAGATCATCGACCAGTGCAGATGCTCGGCGAACACGCCGCCAAGGACTGGCCCCAGCAATCCCGCAGCCATCCAGACGCCGCTGAAATAGGCCTGATACTTCCCGCGCTCACGCGGTGATACCACGTCGGAGATCACGGTCTGCACCACCGGCATGATGCCGCCGCCGCCGAGCCCCTGCAGGCCGCGCGCGACAATCAGCACTGTCATGTTGGGTGCTACGGCGCACAAGATCGAGCCGACCGTGAACAGGACAAGCGATACGGTGATCATGGCGCGGCGGCCATAGATGTCGCTCAGCGTGCCGAACACCGGCGCGACTGCGGTCGACGCCAGCAGATAGGCCGTAATCACCCAGGAAAGATTGCTGACGTCGTTGAATTGACGCGCGATGGTGGGCAGCGCCGTCGCCACGATGGTCTGGTCCAGCGCGGCCAGGAACATCGTCAGCAACAGGCTCATCAGGATGGTGCGGACCTCATCCTGGGTCAGCGGCGCGGGTGGCGCGATCGGCGGCGCATCGCCGACGTCGATCACCTCGGTCGTGATACGCGACATCTCGCTACCGAGGTCATCGGGCAATGTCGTCTGGTCGGCAGGCTCACGCCCTTGCCGTTCGTGCTTGTTCATTTCGAATGCAATAATGTTCCGCGCGACCACAGCCGCCGAGATGGAATCGCCATTTGCGCTGCACCATAGAGCGCAAATCGCCTTCCCGGCAGCGTCGTCGGCGCATGGGTGCATCCCGCGACGGCATCGTCGCGTTCCCGTGATCGATCATCGCCAGCGAGGGTTGCGGTCAGGCCTTCGGCCGCTTCTTCAGCCGCGCCCGCTTCGGCAACAGCGCGGGCCATTGCACGATATGATCTTCGAGATCCTCGTCGGGGATCTCGTCTTCGGTGCCATGCACCCGCCCGCGGACGGAAACGCCGGCTTCATGCACGGTGTTCGGGTCGCCCGAGATCAGCGGATGCCACCAGTAGAGGTCGCGCCCCTCCGCGACCAGCTTGTAGCCGCAGCTCGGCGGCAGCCAGGTCAGCGTGCGGACGTTCTCCGGCGTCAGCCGCACGCAATCCGGAACCTTGTCGGAACGGTTCGGATAATCCTTGCAGGCGCATAATCCCGAATCGAGCAGCTTGCAGGAAACATGGGTAAAGTAGATTTTACCGGTATCCTCATCCTCGAGCTTTTCCAGGCAGCAGCGCGCGCAGCCGTCGCACAGGCTTTCCCATTCGGCGTTGGACATCTCTTCCAACGTCTTGGTTTTCCAGAAGAAACCCTCCTGGCCTGAAACTCGTTTAGACGGGGCGGTCATGAAACCTGATATTTTCCGGATGGCATTCGGCTGCAGCCCTTCTAGGGGGTTCGCCAGCCAAGGTGCAAGCGGGCCAAATACGGGCGCAGGCCTGGAACACGTTAGGGCTGACCACCAAATGGTGAGCGAGAGCATTGGTTTATAGCCCCCGCTCGGATAGAACAGTTGCGAGTCCCCAGGGGTCCTGAAAGCGCCTTGGGTTTGCCGCAAGATCGAAGCATGACGTAACGACAGCGCCCAAGGGTGGGCGCGCGAGCGTTTCGAACCGACCAAGGGTCCCGGTGCGCCAGATTCTACCGCCGCAGTGGACGCAGAAGATCCGGAACTTCTTTCTGGATCTGGACGCGCGCATCGATTCGACGCTGTTTTCGTCGGGCAAGGGCCTGCGCGAACTGTACGAGCGCTATTCGACCTTCATGGACCGCTTCTATGTCGGCCGCTGGAAGCGCTGGGTCATCGTCGAGCCGCTTTCGGAAGCCGCAACCATCGGCCTCGCCGGGCTGATCGTGATGCTGGCGCTCGCCGTGCCCGCCTTCCGGGAGACCGCCGATGACGACTGGCTCAAGAAATCCGATCTCGCGGTGTCGTTCCTCGACCGCTACGGCAATCCGATCGGCAGCCGCGGCATCAAGCACAACGACTCGATCCCGCTGGAAGATTTTCCGGACAATCTGATCAAGGCGACGCTCGCCACCGAAGACCGCCGCTTCTACGACCATTTCGGCATCGACATCGCCGGCACCGCGCGCGCGCTCGTCACCAACGCACAGGCCGGCGGCGTGCGCCAGGGCGGCTCGTCGATCTCGCAGCAGTTGGCGAAGAACCTGTTTCTCAATAACGAGCGCACCATCGAGCGCAAGGTGAAGGAAGCCTTCCTCGCGATCTGGCTGGAGACGCGCCTCACCAAGAACGAGATCCTGAAACTCTATCTCGACCGCGCCTATATGGGCGGCGGCACCTTCGGCGTCGACGGCGCGGCGCATTTCTACTTCAACAAGTCGGCACGCGACGTCACTCTG
>PNLC01000134.1 GCA_013822885.1 Bradyrhizobium sp. | reverse complement strand
CGAGTTCGTCACGCAGCAGACGGTAATGACGCGGATCGGCGTCGACCGCATCCTGAAATTCGCATTCGAACTGGCGCAGTCGCGGCCGAAGAAGCACCTGACCTCGGCGACCAAGTCCAACGGCATCTCGATCACGATGCCCTATTGGGACGAGCGCGTGGAGGCGATGGCGAAGAATTATCCAAAGGTGAAGTGGGACAAGTACCACATCGACATTCTCACCGCGAATTTCGTGCTGCATCCGGACTGGTTCGACGTCGTGGTCGGCTCGAATTTGTTCGGCGATATCCTGTCCGATCTCGGCCCGGCCTGCACCGGCACCATCGGCATCGCGCCATCGGGCAACATCAATCCGGAAGGCAATTTCCCGTCGGTGTTCGAGCCGGTGCACGGCTCGGCGCCCGATATCGCGGGGCAGGGCATCGCCAACCCGATCGGCATGATCTGGTCGGGCGCGATGATGCTGGAGCATCTCGGCGAGAAGCAGGCCGCCGCCGCCATCGTCGGCGCCATCGAGCGCACGCTCGGCGAACGCACCCTGCGGACAAGGGACCTCGGCGGCAATGCGGATACGACAGCGTGCGGCAAGGCGGTCGCGGACATGGTGGAGTAGGGGGCCTTCTTCCTTCTCCCCTTGTGGGAGAAGGTGGATCGCTGACGCGGAGCGGCAGCGAGACGGATGAGGGGTTCTCTCCGCGAGTCATGTTCGTTGAGAGAACCCCTCATCCGGCGCTTCGCGCCACCTTCTCCCACAAGGGGAGAAGGAGAAGAGAGACCCCCCGCGGCTACCTCTTCTTCGCAATCCGCCGGCAATGCGCCCATGCCGCTGCGATCAGGTTCTCGCTCGCCTCGGGCGTGCGGAACGCGGAATGCGCCGACAGCGTCACGTTTTCCAGTTTCGTCAGCGGATGATCCGCCGGGAGCGGCTCGATGTTGAAGACATCGAGGCCGGCGTGGCGAATCTGGCCGGACTTCAGCGCTTCGATCATCGCATTTTCATCGACGATCGCGCCGCGCGCCGTGTTGACGAGGATCACGCCGGGCTTCATGGCCTCGATGCAGGCGGCCGAGATCATGCCGCGCGTCTCGTCGTTCAGGAGCAGGTGGATCGAGACCACGTCGCTCTCGGTCAGCACTTCGTCGTAATCCAGGAACTCGACCTTGGGATGTTTCTTCGGCGACCGGTTCCAGGCGATGACGCGCATGCCGGAGCCGAGCGCAATGCGCGCCACTTCAGCGGCGATGCCGCCGAAGCCGATCAGGCCGAGCGTCTTGCCGGTCAGTTGCATGCCGTCGTCGCGCAGCCAGTTGCCGGCGCGGATGCCGCGGTCCATCCTGGCAAGCCCGCGCGCGCCTTCCCACATCAGCGCGATGGCGCATTCGGCGACCGCCGTATCGCCATAGCCCTTGATCAGGTGCACCTCGATCCCGAGCTGGCTAAGTTCCTCCGGGTTCATGTAGCTGCGCGCGCCGGTGCCGAGAAACACGACGTGCTTCAGTCCCTTGCATTTCTTCGCGACGTCGGTCGGCAGCGCGGTGTGGTCGACGATCGCGATCTCGGCGCCGTCGAGTATGTCGGGGTATTGATCCGAGGTGATATCCGGGTTCAGGTTGACCCGTACCTGGGGATCGCCGGGTTGTTCCAGCCGTTGGAAGATCACGGCCAGCGATTCATTGGCGTCGACGAAAACTCCACGCATATCTACCCCCTCGGTACTCAATAATCAGGATGCGACGCCGGCCAGCGCCAGCACGGTGTGCATCAATACGTTGGCGCCCGCCGCGCAATCGGCCTGCGTGGCGTCCTCGAGTTCGTTGTGGCTGATGCCGTCCTTGCAGGGCACGAACACCATCGCTGCCGGCATCACGGTGTTGAGGTTGCAGGCATCATGCCCGGCGCCGGAGGTGATGCGTCGATGCGAGAGCCCGAGCATCTTTGCGGCGTTCTCGACGGCGTCCACCAGCTTCGGATCGAAATGGGTCGGCGGCTTGCGCCAGACCAGGTCGAGCTTGACGTCGACCTTGCGTCGCACCGAGATCTCGGCAATCGCGGCGCGCAAATCCTTGTCCAGCGTATCCATGATGGCGGCATCGGCGCTGCGACAATCCATGGTGAAGGCGATTTCGCCGGGAATGACGTTGCGCGAGGGGTTGGCGATCACGGCCTCGCCGATGGTGCCGACCGCCTTGGGCCCGTGCTTTTTCGCGACGGCCTCCATCGCGAGCACGATTTCCGAGAGCGTCGCCAGCGCGTCGCGCCGCAGCGGCATCGGCGTCGAGCCGGCATGGCTCTCAAAGCCGGTGATCTTGCCGTCGTACCACAGCACGCCCTGGCCGGAATCGACCACACCGATGGTCTTGTTCTCGGCCTCGAGGATCGGGCCCTGCTCGATATGCAACTCGACAAAGCCTGAGAATTTCTGCCGGCCGACCGGGCTGTCGCCGCGATAGCCGATGCCGTCGAGCGCTTCGCCCACGGTGACGCCGTCGATGTCCTTCCGCGACAAAATGTCGTCGGTGGTGAAGTCGCCGACATAGGCGGCCGAGGCCATCATCGCCGGCGCAAACCGCGAGCCTTCCTCGTTGGTCCAGTTGCAGATGCAGATCGGCGTCTCGGTCTCGATGCCGGCATCGTTGAGCGTGCGGACCACCTCCAGCGCCGCCAGCGTGCCGAGCACGCCGTCGTACTTGCCGCCGGTCGGCTGGGTATCGAGATGGGAACCGAGCCCGACCGGGGCCTTCGACATGTCGCGGCCCTTGCGCAGGCCGAACATCGAGCCCAGCGTATCGACATGCACTTCGAGGCCTGCGGCCTCGCAGGCTTTCCGGAACCAGTCGCGCACCTGCTTGTCTTCAGGTCCCAGCGTCAGGCGCCGAACGCCGCCTTTGGGGGTGGCGCCAAATTTGGCGGTTTCGTGAATGGTGTCCCACAGCCGGGCGGAGTCGATTTGCAGGTTGGAGACGATTTTGGTCATTCGGCCGTTCCGGTCTTCGGGAGTGCTCCCCGTTTCAATGACGCGGCGACGGCGGCGCGTCAACAACGACGCGGCGCCGCGACGTGAGCCCGGCATGTCAATAACGTCAGCGCTCGTGTCCCGGACGCGGCGCAGCGTGCAACGCTGCTCCGCAGAGCCGGGACCCACCCCTTGTTGCGACATGGGCCCCGGATCAGCAGCGCACCGCGCCGCGCTGCGCAGCATCCGGGGCACGAGAGCTAGTCGTGTTATGGTGATCCCAGCCCGAACACCTTGCTCAAATCCTCCACCTGCGCCGGTGACAGATACCGCGGGTTCAACCCGCGCAGCAGCAGATAGAGCTTCGCCGTTTCTTCCAGTTCCTCGATGGCGTAGACCGCCGCCTCCAGCGTGTCGCCCGATACGACAGGGCCGTGGTTGGCGAGCAACACCGACGAATACTTCCCGGCCAATCCCTTGATGGCGTCGGCCACTGCCGGATCGCCCGGGCGATAATAGGGCACCAGCGCGGTGTGGCCGCATTTCATCAGGTAGTAGGGCGTCATCGGCGGCAGCGCCGCGCGCGGGTCGATCTCTGGCAGCATCGACAGCGCCACCGAATGGGTCGAGTGCAGGTGCACCACGGCGCGGGCGGCGCTGCGGGTCTGGTAGAGCGCGGTGTGCAGCGGCACTTCCTTGGTCGGGGCATCGCCGGATACCAACCGTCCGCCGGCATCGAGCCGCGACATCCGCGCCGGGTCGAGCGAGCCGAGCGAGGCGTTGGTCGGCGTCACCAGCCAGCCGCCGTCGTCGAGCTTGACGCTGATATTGCCCGAGGAGCCCGGGGTCAGCCCACGCTCGAACAGCGAGCGGCCGAGGCGGCAGATTTCCTCGCGTATTCCTGTTTCGCTCATGTCGGTATTCCGGCAACGTCCCGTTTTGTCTTGTCCCATGCTTTGGCAGCGCGGCCAAGCCGTGATACCCAGAGAGAAAGCTTGCCAAGAAACGCGAGGAACCGCCGCATGCCTGAATCCGCAAAACCGCGCGTCGCCGTCATCGGGCTGGGCTCGATGGGCTACGGCATGGCGACTTCGCTGCGCCGTGCGGGGCTGGAGGTCACCGGCTGCGACGTCTCGGCGGAGGCGGTCAAGCGGTTCGTGGCCGATGGCGGCAAGGGCGCCGGAACGCCGGCGGAAGCGGCAAAAGCGGCCGATATCGTCGTCAGCGTGGTCGTCAATGCCGCGCAGACCGAGGCCATCCTGTTCGGCGCCAGCGGGGTTGCGGAAACGCTGGCGAAGGATGCCGTGTTCGTCTCCTCCGCCACCATGGATCCCGATGTCGCGCGGCGGCTGGCAAAGCAGCTGGAGGCGAGCGGCCGGCACTATCTGGATGCGCCGATCTCCGGCGGCGCGCAGCGCGCGGCGCAGGGCGAACTCACCATTCTCGCCTCAGGCAGCCCGGCCGCCTTTGCAAAAGCCCGCCCGGCGCTGGATGCGATGGCGGCCAAGCTCTACGAACTCGGCGACGACGCAGGGCAAGGCGCGGCGTTCAAGATGATCAACCAGTTGCTGGCCGGCGTCCACATCGCTGCCGCCTCGGAAGCGATCGCATTCGCCGCCAAGCAGGGCCTCGATATCCGAAAAGTCTACGAGGTGATCACGGCGTCCGCCGGCAATTCCTGGATGTTCGAGAACCGCATACCACACGTGCTCGACGGCGATTACACGCCGCGCAGCGCGGTGGAGATCTTCGTAAAGGACCTCGGCATCATCCAGGACATGGCGCGCTCGCAAAGATTCCCGGTGCCGGTCTCCGCCGCCGCGCTGCAGATGTTCCTGATGACGGCCGCATCCGGCATGGGCCGCGACGACGATGCATCCGTCGCGCGGATGTATGCCCGCGTCACCGGCACGCATCTGCCCGGCGAGCCGAAATAGCAACAAGAATCAGGAAGGGACGTCCGATGCCGCGATTTGCCGCCAATCTCTCCATGATGTTCACTGACGTGCCGTTTCTCGAACGCTTCGATGCGGCGGCGAAAGCGGGCTTTACGTCGGTCGAATTCCTGTTTCCCTATGACCATCCGGCGGAGACGGTCGGCGAACGGCTGAAGCGCAATGGCCTGACGCAGGCGCTGTTCAACCTGCCGCCCGGCAATTGGGACGCCGGCGAAAAAGGCTTTGCGGCGTTGCCTGCGCGCTTCGACGATCTGAAGCGAAGCCTGGAGACTGCGCTGCCCTACGCGAAGGCGACCGGCGTCAAGCGGCTGCATCTGATGGCGGGCATCGCCAATCGCAGCGAACCGAAGGCCGTCGAGCAGTTTTACAAGTCGGTGGCGTGGGCTGCGGAATTCTTCGCACCTCATGGCCTCGACGTCGTGATCGAGCCGATCAACGCGCGCAACGTGCCGGGCTATTTCCTCAACGATTTCGGCTTCGCGCGCGACCTGATTACCGAGCTCAAGATTGCGAACCTGAAGCTGCAGTTCGACATCTATCACTGCCAGATCATCCACGGCGACGTCACCATGCGGCTGCGCGAGATGATGCCGATCGTTGGCCACGTTCAGATCGCCAGCATTCCCTCGCGCAACGAGCCCGATGGCGAGGAGCTGAACTATCCGTTCCTGTTCACCGAGCTCGACCGGCTCGGCTATGGCGGCTTTGTCGGCTGCGAATACAACCCGCGGGCCAAGACTACCGACGGCCTCGGCTGGTTCAAGCCATATGCCGGAGTGAAGCCGTGAAACTGTCGCTGGGCTGCATCGCCGACGATTACACCGGCGCTTCCGACCTCGCCAACACGCTGACCCGTCGAGGCCTGCGTACCGTGCAGACCATCGGCGTGCCGCCGGATGACCTCGAACTGCCCGAGGTGGACGCGGTGGTGGTGTCGCTCAAGAGCCGTTCGATCGAGGCTGATGTTGCGGTCGATCGTTCGCGCGCCGCCGAGAAATGGCTGCGCAGCCGCGGCGCCGGTCACGTGCTGTTCAAGATCTGCTCGACCTTCGATTCCACCGATGCTGGCAATATCGGCCCCGTGATGGATGCACTGCGCGCCGATTGCGGCGAGACGATCGTGCTGGTGACGCCGGCCTTTCCGGAAACCGGCCGCACCGTCTATCAGGGCAATTTGTTCGTGGGCGCCGTGCCGCTGAACGAAAGCCCGCTGAAGGACCACCCGCTCAACCCGATGCATGACTCCAACTTGGTGCGGGTGCTGGCGCGCCAGAGCCGGAGCAAAGTTGGCCTGGTCGATCTCGCCACGCTCTCGCGCGGCGCGGAGGCCGTCCGTGCGCGCCTCGCTGACCTCGTCAAGGATGGCGTTGGCGCCGCTGTTATCGACGCCGTGTTCGACCGCGATCTCGAAACCATCGGCGGCGTCGCGCTGGATCACCGCCTGTCGGTTGGGGCCTCCGGGATCGGCCTCGGCCTGGCCCGGGCGCTGGTTGCCTCCGGCAAGGTCAAGTCAGGCGCGGTGGGTGCGGTGTCCGGCGGCGCGGTCGGCGGACCGGCGGCGTGCCTGGCCGGAAGCTGTTCGCAGGCGACCCTGCAGCAGGTCGCGAACGCCGAGAAGACCATGGCCGTGCTGCATCTCGATCCCGAGCAGATCATCGCCGGGCCCGCCGAAGCGCGGCGGGCGCTGGCCTGGGCCAGCGACCGAATCAGCGGCGGCCCGATCCTGATCGCGAGCAGCTCGACGCCGGATCAGGTTGCAGCTCTGCAATCCCGGCATGGCCGCGATGCAGCCGGACATGCCATCGAGCAGGCGATGGCCGATATTGCGGACGGCCTCGTGCGGTCGGGCGTGCGGCGACTGGTGGTTGCGGGCGGCGAAACTTCCGGCGCCGTCGTCGATCGCCTGCGCATTCCCGGGTTCCTCGTCGGTGCGGAAATCGCTGCAGGAGTGCCGGTTTTGCGCGCCGTTGGCGCCGACAAGGGCGACATGCTGCTCGCCCTGAAATCGGGAAATTTCGGCGGCGCGGAATTCTTTTCCGACGCGCTGAAGCTGATGCGCTGATCGCCCGCGCGAATTTCATTCAGGCGAGCGCGGTCCCCATACCCCCTTTTTTCCGGGCGACACGTTAACACAACCTCAGGGAGTAGCGGGTTTGATGCCTGCAGGGCGTCGCTCGCGTGATTCTCCACGTCTGTTGCCCTGTCACAGTCCGGCGTGGTCCCCGCGCGCTCAAAACTAAGAGACACTTCAGCCATGCTCGCGAAATACCCGATCCGCACCAAGATCGTCACCGTGGTCGCCTTCCTGCTCGTGGCCATGACCGGCATGGGCCTCCTCGCCGTCGGCAACATGCGGGCGATCAACGCCAATACGGCGGAAATTTCGAACGTCTGGCTGCCGAGCGTGCGGGTGCTGGGCGACCTGCGCGCCGGCGTCATCACCTATCGCAACGTGATCCGCGAGCACATGCTGTGCGAGACGCTGGACGAAAAGCTGGCGATGGAAAAGACGCTGGCAACCGTCATCGAGTCCAACACCAAGATCCGCGCGGCCTATGAGCCGCTGATTACGTCCGCGGAAGAGCGCGCGCTGTACGGCGAGTGGGCGCAGCTCTGGGACAAGTACCGCAGGGGCACCCAGGACGTCATGGCGGCGTCGCGCAACGCGGTCGGCCAGATTCCCACAGAAGCCCATGACCTCAACACCACGACCGTGAACAAGATCGGGCTTCAGGCCGATGCCGTGCTGAAGAAGAGCATCGACCTCAACAACGCAGGCGCCGACAAGGCGGCGCAGGATGCGGCCTCCAGTTACGTCGCCGCCTTCACGATGCTGGCCGCGATCCTCGGTGCGGCCGTGCTCGCCGGCATCGCCGTCAGCTACTATCTGGTACGCGACGTATCCGACGGCATCGCTTCCATCGTCACCCCGATGCAGGCGCTGGGCAAAGGCGATCTGAGCGCGGATGTGCCGCATCAGGGCGAGAAGACGGAGATCGGCGCCATGGCGGACACCCTGCAGGTGTTCAAGCAGGCGCTGATTGCCAAGAAGGCCGCCGACGAGGCGGCGGCGGTGGATGCCGAAGCCAAGATCGAACGTGGCCGCCGTGTCGACGGCATCACCCGCAACTTTGAGAACGTGATCGGCGGAATCGTCCAGACCGTTTCGTCGGCCTCGACCCAGCTCGAAGCCTCGGCCGGCAAGCTGTCGGCGAATGCCCAAAGGGCGGAGACGCTGACATCGGCGGTGGCCGCGGCTTCGGAGGAAGCCACCACCAACGTGCAATCGGTGGCATCGGCGACCGAACAGCTTTCTTCCTCCGTCACGGAGATCAGCCGCCAGGTGCAGCAGTCGGCGCGGATGGCAACCGACGCGGTCGGTCAGGCCCGCGTCACCAACGACCGGGTCAGCGAACTATCGAAGGCGGCGAGCCGCATCGGTGACGTCGTCGAACTGATCAATACCATCGCGGGCCAGACCAATTTGCTGGCGCTCAACGCCACCATCGAGGCAGCGCGCGCCGGCGAGGCCGGCCGCGGCTTCGCCGTCGTAGCGTCAGAGGTGAAAGCACTGGCGGAGCAGACGGCAAAGGCCACCGGTGAGATCAGCCAGCAGATCACGGGCATCCAGGGCGCGACCCAGGAATCGGTGAATGCGATCAAGGAGATCAGCGGCACCATTGAAAAACTGGCCGAGATATCCTCGACCATCGCGGCAGCGGTCGAAGAGCAGGGCGCGGCGACGCAGGAAATCTCCCGCAACGTTCAGCAGGCAGCCCAGGGCACCCAGCAGGTCTCCTCCAACATCACCGACGTGCAGCGCGGTGCCGGCGAAACCGGCGCGGCCTCCTCGCAGGTGCTGTCGGCGGCCCAGTCGCTGTCGAGCGACAGCCATCGGCTCAGGCTCGAGGTCGGCAAGTTTCTGGATTCGGTTCGGGCAGCCTGACAATCGGCTCATGGCGGGTAAAAGCCCGCCTCGGACAAGGTGCCGGGATTTTCGCGTTTAGCGCGAGTCTGACTCAAGTACACCGCATAGGAGTACCGTCATTTCAAGGGAAATTAACCGGTTCTGGCTACGCTGCCGGACAGCTGGGAATCTACACGTGCAGATTGTTCCTCGAATTGTGTGTTCGAGAAAACCTGCTTCAGGGAATTTGGGGTCGTTGCCATGATCAAGCTCAATCGTATCGGAAACAAACTGGGCTTGGCCGGCGCGGTTGGCATCTTGCTGGCGG
>PNLC01000133.1 GCA_013822885.1 Bradyrhizobium sp. | reverse complement strand
TCGTGTTGATTTGTCGCAGTCTTGCATGACGTTTCCACTTGCTCGCACGACGAACCAGTTCGCAGCCGTGAGAGCAAATGACAGTCACACCACTGCCAGGGAACGCGGCCACGCGTTGTATCAGCTAGCCGTGGCAGCCTGTCGGCAAGTTGAATGCCAGGCGAATTGCGTCAAAATTTTCCGTTTGGCAGGCCTTCGGCTCAACCGGCTCCTCGGGTTTGTCGGCAATGGCCTGTGTCTTCGCAGGCTTTCGCTTCGCATTCTGATGTTTCGCCGGCCGAACCGCCGAAGAGACAGGTTCGCGCCACTGTCGATTGGCGACACGCGGTTTTATGGATGCCATCGGTGTTCGAGGCAAAGACTCCAGCCGAGGCAAAGGTTCGGCTTCAGGCGCGGATTCGGCCGGCGTGTGATCCGCCTTTGCCAGTTCCGGTTCGGGTGCGGCAGCAATATAGGCGAGCGGCGGCAGCCGATCTGCTTCCGTGAGAGTTTGCTCAACCGCATTTGTGACCTCCGCGCTATCGGGCTCTGAACGAGCGGCGACCGAAGCGTAGGCGAGATCGAAATGACCAAAGGCAAATCTAAATGAACTTACCCCGGCCAGAACAACAAGAAATGCCAGGCCGAGCCAAACAGTCCTGATCACATTGAGCCCCCACTCGCTGGATCTATTGCGAGTGGGAGATTACCTCAGAATATCGAAACTCGACCCGTCGGCGCTGACGATCTCTTAACACAGGGTTAACAGTGGTTGGCGAGCACGCGAAATTTCGAAAGCCAGATCTCGTGCCGACCAACCGTGCAAACGACCGCCAACAACCTCAGCCGATTTTTTCCCACAGCTTGGGCAACAGCGTTCCGACCCGCTTCTCGATCGCCGCCGCCGCATCGAGTGCGAGATCCTCGCGATAGCGACCCGCAATCAGTTGCACGCCGATCGGGTGGCCATCATGCAGCGCTACCGGCACGACAGCGCCAGGCAGACCGAGAACATTGATCGCGGAAATAAAACGCAGATCGTTCCAGAACAGTTCGCGCGTGCGCTCCGCGCTGATCGTATCCTCGCGCGGGCCGGGCGTCGGCTTCACCGTCGTGGGGGCGAGCACGACAGGATACTCCTCGAAGAACAACTGCCAGGCACGGATATGGGTGCTGCGCGCGGCCGTAGCGCGCATCCAGCCCAGCAGGTCGAGCGTGTTGGCCTTTGCCTTGATGCCGTTCCAGGCGGCGTGGAAATCGTTCGACGTCACCTTGAGCATGGCGGCTTCCTGCAGCACCACGGTTTCGTTGGTGATGATGTCGCACCATGTCTGCCAGACGCCGCTGATGTCGGGCACTTCGACCTCGCTGACGCGATAGCCCGAACGCTCGAGTGCGTCTGCCGCCTGCCTGAGCGCGGCATGCACCGACGGATCGACGTCCATGTCCTCGGGCAGCTTCGCGAGCGCCACCTTGATCGGCCCTCTAGGTTTCAGCCCGACCAGAGGCGCCGGGACCCACCATGGGTCCCGCGGATCGCGCTGGCTCATCACTTCGAGCGCTGTCCGGACGTCGCCTACGCTGCGCGCCAACGGGCCTTGCGCGGACATCAAATGGGCGAGCATCGGGCGCTCGGACGCGGCGCTCTCGTTAAAGGCCGGAACACGGCCTTGCGTCGGCTTGATGGTGACGACGCCGTTGCAATGTGCCGGCCAGCGCAACGAACCGCCGATGTCGTTGCCATGCGCGATCGTTCCGATACCGGCGGCCACCGCGGCACCGGCGCCGCCCGACGAGCCGCCGCAGGTGATATCAGGATCCCATGGGTTGAGCGTCAGCCCGTGCAGCGGATTTTCCGTAAAGCCGCGGAACGAGAATTCGGGCGTATTGGTCAGGCCGATAACGATGGCGCCGGCTTTCCTGAGATTGCGCACGACGGGCGCGTCTGAAGGCGCGATGATATTCATCTGCGCGGCCACCCCGTTGGGGTTGGGCCGCCCCTCATAGTCGACATTTTCCTTGATGGTGATCGGGACGCCGTGCAGCGGGCCGAGTTCTCTCTGCTTTGCCCGGGCATTGTCGGCGGCTTTCGCCGACTTAAGCGCATCCTCCGACAGGTCAACGACAACCGCGTTGAGCTTTGGATTGACGTCGCGCATTCGAGCGAGATGGGCTTCCACGACCGCGGTCGAGGAAATCGTCCCTGATCGAATGGCGGCGGCCGTCTCCAGCGCCGACCATTGCCAAACCGGACCTTTCGGCGGGCGCCCCTTGGCGGGCTTTCGTGACACTGCCTTCTTCTGTGCGCTCGCGCTCATGCGGCCGGCGGACTTTTTCGTCGACTTCTTCGGCGCTGCTTTTTTTGCGCCGCTCTTCCGTTTGACTACGGTTTTCTTTGCCATTTCTCGCCCCGTTGCTAGAGCCCGGACGTTAGAGGTACCAGGGTCCCAAGTCGAGCCGGGCGAGCGGCGCCTGAAGCTGAATATACGATGCGGTGTTTACGTCTCTCGTCGCCCAGCGCTGCGCATCGCGCCTTTCTGTCTCTGATTCGCAACACTCACGGTGTTCCTGAACCAGAAGCTGCGCTTTTGACTTCACACCCGCGAAAACTCGGCCCAGTCTTCCAATGACCGGGGCGGTTAGACAATCGTTTGAGGCGATTTGCGAGCGGGGGCTGCGAACATGAGTGACAGCGAACGAAACAAGCGAAGACGGGCGCCTGCGCCAAACAAGAAGCAAACCGCGACAATGAAGCGGAGGGCGCTCAAGCCGAAAGCCGCCAAATCACCCGTACGTGCATTCCCGGCCGGGGTGCTGGTAGAACAAAACGCACCTTGAAGGCCGACCGCCGGAGTTCTACAACATCGGGGCCGGGGCAGCCGAGCAAACACCCACACCAGGGGACCGGCGTGGCAATGATAATCCGATGCGAGGAATTGGCAGTGTGAGGAGTTGCTTAAATGAGTTTCGTCAGCCCGAACGATCATCCCAACCGCGATAACCCGGAAGATCCGCTGTATTACGCGCCACGCACGGTACGCGGCACGGCAGACCCGCGATCCGGCACGACGCCGCAGCCGAGAGCAGACCAGTTTGCTCCAGCCTCCTTGTCCCGGTTTGACGAGATGCGCGAAGAGGCTTTCACCAAATTCTCCCGTCCGCTGGAAGCCCAACTCGCTTACGAACGCCGGCCCCGGCGCGTGCTGCTCGCCACCGTCGGTGGAATTGCAGCGGCGATTGGTGTTGCTGCGGTCGCGGCGCTGGCTTTGTTCAACGTGAACCCGACGTCAAGAACCGATCCTTCCGAACTCGCGGTTTCGATTTCCACACCCGCGCAGGCTACGCCGGCTGAGGTGACATCCGGAGACTCCCAGGCGCTGCTGCAGGGCTTCTCGCAGTTTCAAAGAAGTCAGGCGAACGACAGCCAGGAATCGGCTGTTTCCGACCCCACCGCCGGAACGGCGAGAAATGGGGCCGAGAAGCCCGACGCGCTGCTCGATAAGTTCATGCAGTGGGAACGAAGGAAATAGCGAAAGCACAGCGCCGAACTGTCGATCGCGGAAAGCCGCCCGCTGCGCCCAGCCTATCCCCGCTAGCGAACGGGGCTTAGCGATGCACGCTGATAGCGCAGCCATATGACGGCCGCGGCGGCAACCAGCATCAACAGCACGGAAAACCAGTTGAGAGGCTGCCAGCCCCAACGATCCTGCAGAAATCCCGCCATGAAGCTTGACGTGGCGGTGGTGCTGAAAACGAGAAGGTCGTTGAACGCCTGGGTCTTGCCGCGCTCGTTGGGGCGATAGCACGTCGTAACCAGCGCGGTTGCGCCGACGAACAGGAAATTCCAGCCGACACCGTTGACCGTAAGCGCCAGGCGGAAATTCCATTCCGTCATGCCTGCCAGCGCGGCTACGACCCCGATCAACATCAGCACGACACCCCATGACATGACGGTGGTGGCGCCGAACCTGTTGATCAGATTGCCGGTGAAGAACGACGGCACGAACATGCCCAGCACGTGCAGGAAGATCACCCAATGGGCTTCCGCATGCGAAAATCCGCAGCCGACGATGGCCAGCGGCGAGGCGCTCATGATGAAGGACATCGTGCCGAACGCCAGCATGCCGGCCATCGCAGACGCGATGAAGCGCGGCTGGCTGGCGATCACGAGCAACGGACGCGGCGGCGCTGCAGCCTCGGTCGGTCCGGCGGTGGCAGCCGACGCCGCCACCGAGGGGAAGCTGATAAAGGACATGACCGTGAAAACGATGACGTGCAGGCCAAGAATGGCGGCGTACGTCGCAAGGTAAAGCGGCATCGTCAGGTCGTGCGTGACGCGCACGAGGCTCGGACCAATCACGGCGGCCGCGACGCCGCCGGCCGTCACCCACGAAATCGCCTTGGCGCGGTAATGGATCGGGACCAGTTCCGCAGCGGCGAAACGATACATCTGCAGGCAGGCGACCGCATAGCCGAGGACGAGGCCGCCGGCACACATGACGAGGAAGTTGGCCGTATACAGCCCGACGCACATGATGGTGGCGCCTGCCATGCCGAACAGCGAGCCGACGCGAAAGCCGATGCTCCGCCCGACCCGCTGCATCAACAGCGCCGCCGGAAACACCCAGATCATCACGCCGATGTGCTGCATCGTGACCGGCAGGTTGGCGAGATCGGGCCGGTGATAGAAGGTGATGACGGACAGCCCCGTCGCCGCGAACATCATGGTGTTGCAGGATTGGCCGACCGCCTGACAGCATGCCAGCAGCAGGAGGTTGCGATGCGCCCGCCGGTCGAGGGCCTGCTCCGGATCGGCTTCCGGCCTGAGCCCGGAATCGGGGGTGAGTGCGTCCATTATTGTTCTTGCCCAGCAGCTCTCGGAAGGCCCCCGCACGACCGGGTCGCGGGACACGGGCTGACGTTCTCCAGGAAAATCGGCTTCCACTCAAGCGGTTAAACAGAAGATTCCTGCTGCCCTGCCCTGTCCAGAAGGCATAACAATCTCCGCGGCGTTGATGGCCTGACCAAATCGCGTAAGCTTGCATCAAACGCGCAGGCCGGGGCGCCGGCTTGAAGTCCCGCGGTAATGAACGCGGCCGGGGATGGGAAACAAATGTCCGACGATCTGAGGTTCACGGTCCCGCGTCCGCCGTCCTATGGCGAATTGACTGATGTGCTGCCGGGCCTGTTCTGGGTCCGGCTTCCGATGCCGACGACGCCCAATCACGTCAATTGCTGGCTGCTCGACAACGGGCCGGGATGGACGCTGGTCGACTGCGGCATGAACACCGACGACACCTTCGAGATCTGGGACAAGCTATGGCGGGGGCTGCTGCGTGCGCGCCCGTTGCAGAACCTGACCTTCACGCATGCCCATCTCGATCACTACGGCCTCGCCGGATATCTGGTGAAGGAGATGAAATGCACGGTGCGGATGCCGCTGGCCGAATGGCTCAGCGGCTGGAAGACGTGGCATGAGCGCGAGGAAGGGCCGGACGATCATCTGTCCGCCTTCATGAAACGAAACGGCGCATCCGACGATGAAACGACTAGGCTGATGGAAGCCCAGCGCCGGTCGAAATATCTCGGCCTGCGCCCACCGCGTGAATTCACCCGCATTCGGGACGGCGACGTGATCGCCATGGGCAGACGCGAATGGCGGGTTATCACGGCAGGCGGGCATTCGCCCGAACACGCGCTGTACTTCTGCGAGAGCGACAAGATCCTGATCGCGGGCGATCAGATCCTGTCGCACATGACGCCATCGGTGATCACGCCCTCGGCACAGCCGGAGGCCAACCCGATGCAGGAATATCTGGATGCGCTGGCGCGGCTCGAGGCGCTGCCGGCGGATACGCTGGTGCTGCCATCGCATGGCCTGCCGTTTCACGGCCTGCATACGCGGCTTGCCCAGCTACGCGAGCATCATCTGACGCGCCTCGAAGACGTGATGTCTGTTGTTGACGGCAGGACCAACGCCTTTGCGATCGCGCAGGAAATATTTCCGCGGGTGCTGTACGCCAATCCGCGCCAGGCATTCGGCGAATCGCTCGCCCATCTGAACATGCTCGCCTCGACCGGGCGGCTGACGCGGGAGGTCGACGGCGACGGCGCAATCGCCTTCGCGCCGACGTAACACCAGACCGCGGGTCTCAGCGTGTTTTCAAACACCCAGCGCGATCCTCCCCGTGCATCCGTCCGCCTGCTCCACTCCAGGCCGTGGCAGGTCGCCATGATCGGGCTGGGCACGGCCGCGACGCAGCTCGACACGTCGGTGAATATCGCCTTCCCCGCCATCACCCGGGGATTTGACCTCGCGATCGGCGATATCCAGTGGGTCGTGATCTGTTACGTGCTGACCTACGCCAGCCTACTGCTGGCGCTTGGCCGCATCGGCGACACCGTGGGTCACGCGCTGGTTTTCCGGATCGGCCTGATCTGGAGCGCGGTGGCGTTGCTTCTGGTCGGTTGTGCGCCGAGCTACGGCGCGATGCTGGTGTTTCGCTTCCTGCAGGGCATCGGCGCGGCGCTGGTGCTGAGTTGTGGCGCGGCGCTGGTGACGGCGCTCTATGGGGAGGAGCGGCGCAGCCGCGCGCTAGGCATCTATACGATGATGTTGTCGCTGGGCCTGATGCTCGGTCCGCTGCTTGGCGGTGCCTTGACGGCGATCTGGGATTGGCCCGCGGTGTTCCTGTTCCGGATCCCCATCGCCATCGCAGCGCTGTTGCTGCTGGGCGCCATGCCGGCGTCGCCGCCGCGCCCGGCCGGCGACCGCTTCGATGTTCTCGGAGGCATCGCGCTGGTGCTGGGCCTGGTGACGATGCTGCTGACGCTCAACCGTCTGCGCGAATTTTCCGCCGTCTGGTTCGGACTAATGTCCGCCGCATCCTTTGCGGCCTTTATCTTCCGCGAGTCACGCGCCGCGCGTCCGATCATTGCCGTCGGCATCCTCAGGCAACCGGCGTTTGCGCTGCTCAACCTCGTCAGCGTACTCGTCAATCTCGCGGCATTTTCGATCTGGCTGCTGGTGCCGTACGCGCTGGCGCGCGTCCCCGGCTATTCGCTGACCGAGAGCGGTGCCATTCTGGCTGCAGCGGCGGCCGGGGCGGTAGTGGCCGCGCCGATCGGCGGTCGCATCGTCGGGCGTTACATTTCCGCCGAGCGGCTGGCGATAGCGGGCGCCGCCGCCATCGGCGCCGGTCTTCTGCTGATCGGCGCGTGGACCGAACAGACCCCGACAAGCCTGCGGATCACGGGGCTGTTCGTGCAGGGTCTCGGGCTCGGCCTGTTCCAGCTTGCCTATTCGGACATCGTGACGGCGGCGCTCCCGCTTGCGGACCGCGGCGTCGCGGGCAGCCTCGTCCTGCTCACGCGAACCTTCGGTACGGTGACCGCAGCCTCCGTCGTGCTGATGGTGTTTGAAGTGCTCGACATTAGCCAAGGCTTCCTCGAAGCATTCCAGCAGACCTTTCAGCTTGCGGCCTTGCTGGCATTCGCCGCTGCGGGCCTCCTGGCGATCTCGCCGCGCAAAACTGTCGCTTGAACGCACTCAAATGCTTCTTGCCGTGTATGCTCGCGCAGGAGATCACCCCACGTCCGGCAAGCGTTCGAGCAACTTGTCGAGCGTGATCGGATAATCCCGCACGCGGATCCCGGTGGCGTTGTAGGCCGCGTTGGCCACCGCCGCCGCCACGCCGCAGATGCCGAGTTCGGCAACGCCCTTGGCCTTCATCGGCGAAGACATCGGATCGGTCTCGTCGAGGAAGATCATGTCCTGGTGCGGAATGTCGGCGTGAACCGGCACCTCGTAGCCCGCAAGATCGTGGTTGACGAAGAAGCCGGCGCGCTTGTCGACGACGAGTTCCTCCATCAGCGCGGCACCGACGCCCATCGTCATCGCGCCGATCACCTGGCTGCGCGCGGTCTTGGGATTGAGGATGCGGCCGGCGGCGCACACCGCCAGCATCCGGCGCACACGGATCTCGGCGGTCGCAGCATCAACCCCGACTTCGACGAAGTGCGCACCGAAGGTCGATTGCTGCTGCTTCTTGGCGAGATCGCCGTATTCGATTTCGTCTTCCGCACTGAGGCCGCCTTCGCCGGCAGCCTGCGCCAGCGGCACGCGGCGATTGCCGGCGCGAACCTCACCATCAGCGAATTCGGCGTCCGCGGAATTGAACCCGAGCCTCCGTGCGATTTCCTCGCGCAGCTTGACGCATGCGGCATAGACGCCCGCGGTCGAGTTGTTGCCGCCCCATTGTCCGCCGGAACCGGCCGACACCGGGAAGGTCGAATCGCCGAGCCGCACCACCACCTTGTCGAGCGGCACGCCCATCATCTCGGCCGCGGTCTGGGCGATGATGGTGTAGCTGCCGGTGCCGATGTCGGTCATGTCGGTTTCGACCGTGACCACGCCGTTGCTGTCGAGCCGCACGCGTGCGGCCGACTTCGTCAGCAGGTTGTTGCGAAACGCGGCGGCGGTACCCATGCCGATCAGCCAGCGCCCATCGCGGACGCTGCCCGGCTGCGCATTTCGCTTGCCCCAGCCAAAACGCTCGGCGCCGGTGCGGAAACATTCAATGAGCTGGCGCTGCGTGAACGGCCGTTCCGGCTTTTCCGGATCGACCTGCGTGTCGTTGAGAATCCGGAACTCGACCGGATCAATTCCGAGCTTCTCGGCCATCTCGTCCATGGCGATCTCCAGCGCCATCATGCCCGACGCCTCGCCCGGCGCCCGCATCGCGTTGCCTTCAGGCAGATCGAGCGTCGCCAGCCGCGTGGCGGTCATGCGGTGTGCGCCGGCATACAGCAGCCGCGTCTGGGCGACGGCGCCTTCGGGCTTGCCGCCCGCCAGATTGCCCGACCAGCTTTCATGGCCGATGGCCGTGATCTTGCCATCGCTGGTCGCACCGATACGGATCCGCTGGATCGTGGCGGGCCGGTGTGGCGTGTTGTTGAACATCAGGGGACGCTGCAGCGCGACCTTCACCGGCCGTCCGGCTGCGCGCGCGCCCAGGGCAGCCAGCAGCGCGTCGGCGCGCGGGAACAGTTTGCCGCCGAAGCCGCCGCCGATGAACGGCGAATCGAGCCGGACGTTTTCCTTGGGTATGCCGAGCGTCCTGGCCATATCGGCGGTGTTCCAGGCAATCATCTGGTTGGAGGTCCACAAG